>NZ_JBQKUL010000060.1:0-18322 GCF_054968565.1 Pseudoalteromonas sp. G5_S1_54_S4
AAATGTTGACTTGAACTTTCAGGCTCTTCAACTAATGATAATGATTTTCTAAGGTAAGATTGCCATTCCTTAGGTAGTAGCTCCTCTTTGAACATATTTTCTAGAATCAAATCAGCTATTTTGTCACCATTCCACTCTTCGAAAGAAATGCGTTCATCCGTATTGCTTGTCATGTAGCCAGAGACTTCTTGTCGAATAATAGAGCTCACTTGCCCGCCAAAACATAAACATATTACTATAGGGATACCATGATACTCTGGAGGTAATCGACTATTAATGAAAGTGTCTCGGATTAAATTCAATGATGGTCTTAATGATTGTTTTTGATTGCCATCCCAAGATTCACTAGTAAGGTTTCCGGATTTAATAGAGAATAAGTAGACCTTTTTCTTATCTTTGTTTATAGCTCCAACTGCAGCAACATCGACACCATACTCTTTTCCACCACGAGAAGGAGAAATAAAAACATTTAACCCCATTTGACTTAATAAGTCCGGTAATACAACATCTAATTCATCTCTCTCACGTAACGATGCTAAATATTCCTTAAGAATCAATTTCATTTTCTAACCTCTCATTACGGAATACTCTTAGCATAATATTTAAACCTTCGGGATCAATTATACTCATTTTTGGCACTTCATAAGGATAACGCACTGAGTGCATAGTATTTTTTATTCGTTGATTTTCATTTCCCAAAGTAGAAGATGTGACAACATCGTTACCATATAAAATAGTTTGTGTTGTAGCGATCAAATCAACTATGGAGCCTTTCCTTGCTTCACTCATACTTTGAGACATTTTCTCTTCAAAATCTTGCCAATAAATATTAACTTCTTTTTGAGAGACTCTTAGTTCTTTTACGAGTTTAATGTCTTTAAAATCTGCTTGATAGCGCTCTAAATCAGATAAAATCTGCTTAATAAGAGCCTGAGTACTAATATCAGTATTCTCAATTTTTTTCATCAAGAAGTCTTTGCCCTTCCCGGTATAACTAAGAAGCAATGGGTCATAAAGCAATTGGGTTATCTGCGTTTTTAAATCTGCATTTGTATGAGGAATAATAGAAAGTAAAAAACTAATAGCAGCAACGGGGGTATAAAAAAGCCAACCAACTGTTTTTCTAACCAAGAACAGAAACTCGTTATCCGTAAGTGGTAAAGCTGACTCATCAATTGAGAGTTCAGTCCTGTCTCTATCACCTTTAGTAATTACATCATACAACGCACAACACAGTTGAATATCTCCCATTAGAAACCACTTTGTAACTATTCTATTTAGAAAGTCTGAATTTACCTCCTTCATAAGCTCATGGTCTAGATGTTGAAAATCGCTAACTTTAAGGCCATTATTTTTTATAAGTAGGGTTTCAAGTAAATCTTCTACTAAGGAACATTTCTCACCATTAATTTCATTTCTAATAAAATAGGACAAATGATCCAGTGTTTTAGATTGAGCTGGCTTTATATCTTTGAAATAAGGCATTAGATATGTAACGACGCTATCAGGAAGCTCTTGTCCATTAAAAGCTGCTAGGTATGAAGCTTCTTGTATTACCAAAGGCTCATATTTTTGAAGACATTGTTCAAACAATAACTGGACTTGAGGCCATAATGTGGGTGTTTGTTTAGCAATAAAAAAAGCTGAGCGAAAAATTTCAGATTTTTCAGAACTATCTGTTTCAATATTTAAAGCGCTTTCTAATAATTTCAGACGAACTGAGGGCATATTTAAATCAGTCAATGAGACCCGACCTATAGCTGAATATATATGTAACCGAATACCTACACTTTGGTGTTTGATCAGTGTCGAAAGCTGTTCTATTACCCATGAAGAGTCGAGTTTCGCAGCTGCCATTATTGTATTAGCTAATAAAGGATAACTATTTTCTGATTGCTCTAATATAAAACTTAAACCAGCTTTACAACGATCTAAACTTTGTTGGCAAAACAACAAATAGGCTTGTTCAAAATCGCCATAAACTAATTCCTCATCTTTTAAGTGAACGAATACATTAATAATATCAACCACTGTGGTATCAAGTTTGGGCAATGCAGAGCAATAGGCAAATGTCAGACTTGAAGAGTTATAATTATTTTCTTGATTTGTTAGCTTTAGTAATTGCTCATTCAAATCCAAGGTTTGATTATTGTGGAGATACGCCAACTCTTCAGCGACTAAGCTATCTTTACTACGAATATCTCTGAAATCCAAGTCATTCAAAACCTTAAGTAAGGTGTCGTTTTTTATCGCATCATCTAGAGTTGCTTTTATTTCCGCCTGTTCCATTGCAGAACCTTTGAATTAAGGATTAGTATCTAATCCCACTTTAAATTGACAGATACCACAAGTCAATTGAAGAGAAGTATCATCATTTTAAACTAAGCCTCTGAGTTAGCTCTTATTTATTTGATTTTTAAAACTCGCCGTAACAGCCCTTGCATCTTGCTAAGACCAAAAAACAATCTATCGTTTAACATCCTTCCCCCGTCATCACGCCCTGAAAATAAGTAATTGATGAGTAATATCGCGCATGGATGCGCGTTAAGGCGAAACTAGGCCATGGATGGCCTATCTTCGCCGTTTACGTTCACATCAATTACGGTTTGAAGGATTAAGCGTGATGCTCGGGTGGCGCTGGGAGAGTCCAGAGAGGGGTCAGCGGCAGACCCTCTTTGGCTGCAGTCGCCAGCGCGACAAAACCTTGAATAAGGTTTTAATGTAGGTCGTGGATTTATCCAGTCAATAGTTAGCAAAAAACCACCAGCCAAGGCCTGCTCATAGCGCTCAGACAAGTTGGAGGTGGGGTAAAGTGTGCAAAGTGAAGCTGAATATTTACCAAAAATTACTCTACCAATATTAATTTTTCTGCAAGCAAACTTAAACAACCATTAAAGTATCGCGCAACGTCAATCACATCGCCAATTGTTAAGCTTCTCAACAAGAAACTCATCTACTTGCTTATAAGTATGCGCATTCACAGAGTCCAAATCAAAACTTAAGATTATGCCATTAACTTTAAGCTGCCTTAAACAACTATAGCCTTTCTTATTTATCCCACTACCATCGAGCATACAGCTACCCCAGAACTCATATGTTTCACCTACTTTTTTATATGCATTCCAATTGTAATCACTAAGGTCTTCAAAATATATTCCGTCTAGTTCACTTGCTCTCAAATCGTCTATGCTAGCTGGATTTAATGTTATTTCATTATGAGACAAATTAACTTGAATATTATGTTGGTACTTACCAAATAATGGGTCAGGGCTGAATGCTTTAAATGTTTCTACTTCTTTAGCAACTACCTCCCCAGAAAAGAATAGCGTGGGCCCATAATCAGTTGCACTATCAAAATTTTTATCTACGTTTGAAGTTTCACTAGATAATGTTGCGGGTGTTAATTGTTTATTTGGCAGACAATAGCCCTGCCAGATAAATTTCCCCCCATTACACCCGCCGAGAAAAAAGGTAAGAAGAAATACGGCTAAAAACTTAATCATTGGGTTGGTCTCTGGTAATTATTAGCATTATCACAATCATGGCAATACAGATTACCATACAGCTGGAACTCTGCATCATTTGGAACACTATCTAACCAAGTACCACCATAAAAACTAGGTGGAATATTAAACTTCTTAAATGCATCATGATGATAATCTGCCATTTGCTTTAAGCTAAGCAGCCCTCTTATTTGACCAATGTTACCAGCCTGATAATCATGCTGCACATATTTTATGTGCTGCTTAGCAACCTCTAAACCCACCTTTTTAATCATCTGCCTCATTTCAACAAAAGAACCTCTGAATCCACCTCGCTCTAATCCAACAGCTAAATTTACAACTGTCGAACGCGCCATAAACTCCCAATAACCAAAACCTTTATTATTCCAAAAAGCTGCAGAGCCTTGACGGATCTCTCTTTTCAAATTTTCAACATCTGAAACCCATAAAGCATAACCAATTCGAGCAACTGGATCTTTTTTACGTAATCGACTAAGCCAGAAGCCTTCCAAATTTTCAGCTAAAAATAGAGCTCTTTCTTGAGGAGTAATAGACAGGTTTGATCCGGGCATAACTTAATTCCTTGTATTAAAATATCCATTTATATTCGCTAGAAAAGTACCCTTATCAATACATCATGTCAACCCCGCATCTATTGTTTGTAAGTATGGCGAGAATATAGTTGGAAGCAGATTTTGCATCTTGCCAGACCAAACACAAATCTTACGTTTAACACCCTTTCCCCGTCATCATACTCTGAGAATAAGTAATTGATGAGTAATACCGCGCATGGCAGGATTTTGTTCCCGACAAACCCTAAGTACCTACGTCCATGTAGGCAATGCGCGATGAGGCTAAACTAGGCCATGGGTGAAAAGCGTAGCTTTGAACGAGAGGCCATGGATGGCCGAACTGGGGAGCGTACAAGGATGCGTAAGTTGGCCTATCTTCGCCGTTTACGTTCACATCAATTACGGTTTGAAGGATTAAGCGTGATGCTCGGGTGGCGCTGGGAGAGTCCAGAGAGGGGTCAGCGGCAGCCCCTCTTTGGCTGCAGTCGCCAGCGCGACAAAAAAGCCTGCAGATTTGCAGGCTTTAAATTCAATCACTTTGTTGGGTTTCGCTACGCTCTACCCAACCTACAACACAATTAAGCTCGTTACTAAGTAAGCTACAAACGTTAGGCCGCCGCCAACTAATGCATAGGGTAACTGGGTTTTAACGTGGGTGAGTAAATCACAACCTGAGGCAATGGCTGATACTGCGCTGGTGTCAGATATAGGGGAGCAGTGATCGCCAAATATGCCGCCACCTAAAATAGCGCCTACAACCAATGACGGTGGTAAACCAAGCGCTTGAATAAGCGGTACGCCAATGGGGATAAGTATGGCAAATGTGCCCCACGATGTACCTGTAGTAAACGACATAACCGCACCGGTTAAAAACAGCACTGGCACTATTAAATATATTGGTAAGTAATCGCCAACCAAAGATGCCACAAACACGCCTGTACCTAGCTCTTTTAAGCTTGCACCCAAGGTGAGCGAGAGCAATACAATACTTACCAGTGGAAGTAATTCGCCCATGCCTTTAAAGCCGGTATCGACTAATTGATGGTGTGTAAACTGGCGCGAACTAATCATTAAACAATAAGCCACAACAATAGCCAACACCGTGGCATACAATACCGATTTTGAACCACTGCCCTCGGCAAGTACGCCGTTACCGGTGTAAAACATAAAACCGACCATGCTAACAATTAGCGTAAGCAATGGCACTAGCATAAAGCGTGCTTTAGAGCCTTTTACTTCTTCTTTTAGTTCGGTTTTTTGTAGCTCTAACTTTTGCTCGGCTACTTTCATTGGCCCGTGTACTTTATCGAACGCAATGGTATAAAAAACAATAATCAGGGTGATTATGGCGTAAAAGTTATAGCCTACACTGCCCCACAGCACCGATACGGCCGACTCGCCTAATTCGTAATTACCTAACAAGCCCAGTACAAATGCACCCCAGCCGTTTAGTAATATTAAAATACATACAGGGGCGCTGGTGCTATCGATTATATAAGCTAAACGCGCGCGGCTCATTTTAAATTTGTCGAACAGGCCGCGAGATAAAATACCCGAGGTAAGCACACTTAAGTTTGACTCTATAAATACCGCTACGCCGGTAAACATAGTTAAAAAGCCTACTTGGCGCTTACTTTTAGCAACACCTTTGTTCATTAGCAACTTAACGGTAGCAGCAACACCGCCAGACTCGCGAATATAGGCCAGTAATGCGCCTATTAAAATACTAAATATGAGTATACGGGTATTACCGGGGGAACTTGCTACCGAAATAATGCGCTCTATGGTATTTAAAAATGTATTAAATACGCTATTTCCTTCGCCCTGAATGGCCAGTAAAAACTCTGATGAAGCCACTGCCACCAAAAGAGCCATAATCACTTCTTTACGCCAAAACACGATAGCAATGGCAATCAGTGGCGGTAAAATAGAATACCAATGCATAAACAAACCTTATTTATTTTTATAATGACGACGCTTTACTTAACTTAATAGATATAAGCACTTAATTCACTTACTAACACTTATTGATTTAATAATGCCTCATAAACAAGCGACACAATAGAGCCGTATTGCGCTGTTTCAAAATCTTTCCCTACAAATTGATAGCGCTTTTCAGTGCCTTTAATAGGAGTATGCCGCGCATTAGTGAGTAAAATAATGGCCAAATCGTAAGCCGGATCAATCACGGTAACTGTGCCTGTCCACCCTGTGTGGCCATAGGCCTGAGCGCTGGCATACGGGCCAAAGTGCCAGCGCCGCGCTTGATTATTTCCTGCAAGACGAAAACCTAAGCCGTAGGTTTCATCACTGCTTTGTGGCGTTAAAAATTGCGCTAAGCTACTGGCGTTAAAAATTTGCGTATCGCCATAACCACCTTTGTTAAGCAGCACTTGGCACAGCACAGCTAAATCGGGGGCATTACTAAATAGTCCGGCATGGCCTGCTACACCATCAAGTGAATAAAAAGCACGCTCATCATGCACCTGCCCTTGTAGCACATTGGTGCGAATATTATCAAAATGAATACGCCCATCTCGAGTATTACCGCTAAGCTCCGTGGCAGCAAACTGCTGACGATTAAAACCTTTTTTAAGCGGATTAAATAAGGTGTTATTGAGTTTTAAAGGCGCGTAAATATGCTGCTCTAGGTATTCATCGAGAGGTTGGCCGCTAATTCGCTCAATTAAAACACCTAAAATCATGTAATCAATATCAGAGTAAACATGCTGGGCGCTTGGCTCGCTAGCTAGTGGCACGCTGGTGAGCAGTAATTGTTTGGTGGTGTCGCTGGCTTGTGAAAAAAACGACTCGCCATAGCGGGTATCTTTTCGATGAAAGTCGAACACTGGCGGATAACCGGCTTTATGAGTGAGTAAATCTTTAACTTGGCGCAGCTCTCGTCCATCGCCTTGGTATTCTGTTAGGTAATCACTCACTCTGTTATTTATATTTAATCGCCCTTCGCTCACAAGCTTCATTAGTGCAAAGTTAGTGGCAAATATCTTTGTGTTTGAGGCTAAATCAAAGAGTGTATTTGTTTGCATAGGCTCTGGGCGTAACAACATTAAGTCATTTTGCTGATATTGCTTGGCATCACCATAAGCGGTTAATTTTAATATCTTACCCGCTTTAACAATCGCTAGTACCGCACCAGGAAAGCCCGCACTTACATCTTTTTCTATTAGCTTATCTACCGCACTAAAATCAATGGTTTTAGCCGCTGAGCTATTTAGAGTAGCAAAGGCAAATCGCAGCGTTAAACTGCCGTCAGCAGGTTGAATGTTATCAACCTTAAAAGTGTTAACTCCGTTGTGAGTGTACTGCCCTAAATTAAAGGCATACTCAGTATTTTTTTGCAGGGTATCAAGCGCTAACTTTTTATTATTAATATAAATATCGGCACTTAAGGCGCTTTCATTTTGTAGTAATAATTGCCCGCGCCCTTTATACGCTTTAAAGGTCCCACGATTATTTACATATTCTCGGCTACTGGGGTTGGACTCAGGAAAGGTAGCAATAACTTGCGCATTAGCGAGGCTCTGTATTTGATTAGGAATAAACGGGCGCTGAGATTTAATTGCACTGCTTGCGCCACTGCAACCGGTAATAATAAAGCAAAGCGTAATTGTCAGTGCGTTAAAAAAAGTACGCTTTGCTAACACGGAAAAATTTAAATACACACTCATTCCTTTATTGGTAGAGCAAATAAGGCGCTCTTTGCTGTTTAAATTGCTCAAGCCCCGCTTGCCAACTTTGCTTAATTTCCTCAGCTGTTCGCCCCGCTTCTATGGCAAGTCTGAGCTGATCAGTTCCTGCGAGTTTATCCATAAAATCGGCACGTTCAAAAAACACCTGCTTAGCCTGTGTAAGCTGCTGGTAAGCATTAATTAAATAATTTAAGTTTAAGCCTGTGATATTACTATGGCGTAAATCAATCCCTTTCACCATTTGGTCTTTAAATTTAGGATTAAGCGCTGCGCCTTTTATTGAACGCGGGGTAAAGCTAAAGTCCCCAAGTGCTACTGGTGAATAACCAATAACCTGAAATGCAAAGTCAGTTCCTCTACCTATGCTAACAGGGGTTGCTTCAAAAAAGCACAACGACGGATACAGCGCTATTGATTGATCGTTGGGTAAATTAGGGCTTGGTTTTACCGGCAAGCTATAACGACTGGTGCGGGTGTAATGAGCAACACTGATCACGCTCAGTTGTAAATTAGCAGCTTGATTGATCCAGCCCTCGCCTTTGATCATTTTAGCCAGCTCGCCTACCGTCATACCGTGTAATACAGGGATTGGGTGCATACCCACAAACGATTTAAACTGCGGTTCTAAAATTGGCCCGTCAATATGGCTAATATTAGGATTTGGCCTATCAAGGACTATAAACTCAACACCTTGTTCAGCCGCAGCCTCCATCATGTAATGCATAGAGCTAATGTAAGTATAAAAACGTACGCCCACATCTTGAATATCAAAAATAATGATATCAACATCGCTAAGCACCTTGGCGCTTGGTTTTTTGTTTTTACCGTAAATAGAAATCAGTGGAATACCGGTTTTGCTATCAACGGCGTTTTTAACATGTGCTCCCGCATCATGATCGCCTCGAAAGCCATGCTCAGGTGCAAAAATTTTAGTGATGTTGATGTTTTTAGCCAGCAAGCTATCAACTAAATGCGTTTGCCCCACGACAGAAGTTTGATTAACCACCAGCCCTACACGTTTATTTTTTAATTGCGGTAAGTACAAAGCAAACTGTTCTGCACCTACTGTTATTGAATGTTTAGCCTCATTTGCGTGTGCGGTAACAGTAAAAAGTGCGCTTAAAATAAATAAGAATATAAAAAATACGGTTTTAAACATACAGCAAGATCCTTTTAAACAAGGCATTTAAAATAACATAGCTAAGTATAAAGAGCAGCTTAGGTTTTAAGAATTAGCGGTCAGCGGTCAGCGGTCAGCGGTCAGCGGTCAGCGGTCAGCGGTCAGCGGTCAGCGGTCAGCGGTCAGCGGTCAGCGGTCAGCGGTCAGCGGTCAGGTAATAAAAATAAAACACCGAGCCTTTTGCAAACGCAATTTTTATATTGTAGGCGGGAGTTTACCTCGCGCAGGTTTTAGGTTTTAGCAATGAGAAACTGTGTTTCTAACGTGAGTAAGCTCTACGTCCACATTGAAAAATTGCGGTGATATTATTTGTAGAATGTAGCTTGCTGGTGTTTAAATACTCATGGTGATTTTGAACGTCTCATTTACTCCTCTTTCACTTCTCTTTGTGCATTTAGGTTTTTAAGGGCGTTATTCACAAAGAGATTAAGAGGCGCTGCGCTTTTAGAGAAGTGATTAAAACTTTATAAATCAGAAGCTGTGTTTCTAACGTAAGTAAGCTCTACGTCCACATTAAAAATATTGGCGGTGGTGTTACCAAAAAACCACCGTTATTGTTTTATTAAGCTCTTTAAGTTTTTACTGTACGTTCTACTTACCTTGAGTGTTTTTTCGTTATCTAACACCGCCATATATTCAGAATTACGTAATGGGTTGAGCTGTTTGATATGGCTTAAATTAACAATGGTTGATTTATGTATGCGTAAGAAGTCTTCTGGTAAGGTGTTTTTTTCAAGATCTTTTAAACGCGCTCGCATTACATAGGTTTCTATCAGTGTATGAACACACATATAATCGCCTGCGGCGTCGATCCATAAAATATCTTTAAACGGAATTATTTGAATTGGGTTTTTAGCATCTTGGATGACTAAGTTTTCGGCTTCAAATTTATATTCTGAGTTTTTTGAGCTTTCTAATTCTTGATGTTCGTTTTCTATCAGCGATTGGTGTACTTCAATCAATGTGTTTTTTCTGTGGAGTTGCTCTGTTTTTACTACCCTTTCTATGGCTTCTGCAAGGCGAGCTAACTTAACGGGCTTGAGTAAGTAGTCAAGGGCTCTTACCTCAAATGCTTTCACGGCATGCTGGTGAAACGCAGTAACAAAAATAACCGCTGGACAGCTTTCTGGTTGAAAATATTTAATTAGTTCAAAGCCTGATTTTGTTGGCATTTCTATATCTAGAAACACTAAATCAACGTCATGTTTGTTAAGTACTTTAATAGCTTCATCAACACTTTGTGCACTGCCAATCACTTCAATTTCAGCAAAGGCCTCTAAACGAATACGCAACCCTTCAATAGCGCTGTATTCATCGTCAACAAGTAATGTTTTTAATTGAATCATTATTGCAAACCATTAATAGGAAGAGAAATACAAAGCCATGCGCCGCCTAATTTGGCATTGCCTTTCTCAATGCGATGGCTATTTCCATACATTAATTTTAAGCGTTGCTCGCAATTAGCCAAGCCAATGCCCCTTTTCGATTTTTTATTATCGTCAAACCCTTTACCAGTATCTGCAACTTTAATGAGCAATGCGGTTTTTGTTTTTTCAACTTTAATTGTGATCACCATTTTTTGATCTGCTCGCATACCATGTTTTAACGCGTTTTCTACCAATGGTTGAATTAATAAAGAAGGTATTAATAAATCGTTGCATGGTTCATCAACGTTAATATTAACCTCTAACCGGTCAGTAAATCGACATTGCTCTATATCTAAGTAAGTTTTTAAAATGGCAATTTCTTCTTTAATCGCTACTTTTTCAAGCGGATCGGTATACAAACTATGGCGCAGAAGATCACACAGTTTTTCGAGCATATTCACTGCCTGCACACTTTCTTTTTTTAAGATTAAGGTGCAAATAGCATTAATGCTGTTAAACATAAAGTGCGGATTAAGCTGATATCGAAGCATTTTAAGCTGTGATTCTTTAGCAAGGTGTGTCGCTTCTGCGGCTTTTTGAGTTTGCTCTAAATTGTCGAGATATATTTTGATCCCGTAATAAAAAGCAGTCCACGTTGAAAGCATAGTTAACGATGCAGACGTCCATGTACCAAAGTCAAACCATGTCATTGAAAGCCACCAATTGCCATATAACCACTGCAAAGACGCCCATTTAATTTGTGTCCAGATTAATGTGGCAGTTAACAGCAGCACCAGATGCAGTGCTATTTTAACTTTAATCCCTTGCCTATTTGAGCAGTTATAAGCCCTTCTTAAAAGCAAGGTGATTAAAAAGCCACACGCTACATCAATAATTAAATGCGGAATGTGTATCGACCATGGCTCGTCGCTTGGTATTTTTATCATTAGCTCGGTCAGCATTGCATACACAATCCAACCGCAGCTCTGAAACAACCAGAAAAGATGACTTCTGGGATTTTTGGAATTCAAATTAATACGTCCAACTTTAAAGGCAGTTGAATAGCTTACTTATTATCAACTGCCTTTGCCTTATTTATTTTGAGCACGTGATTGATAATGCGTCATTATTAGGTTTTGCAGTCAACGCGATATCTGCAACTGCTAAACTTAAACGCTGAGCTGAAATACGAATTACATCTGACATGGATTGTTCAATCAGTTCGCTATCGGCGCAATTGAGTGCGATTGATAAAGTATGCCAGCGCTTATCTGCCATTGTTTTTTCAAACGATGAAAAATCAATACTTCTTAAACAGTTATCTAAATTACACATTACTTGTAACTGAGCACCTTGCTCTGGAGCTTTATCTAATCGCATCTTTAGTTCAAGGTAACCTGATTTAAATTTGCGTTCGAGTAGCGTAGGTTTTAAGTAACTTAGGCTAAGCGTTGCATCTGAGGATTGAGATTGCCACTTAAACTGCCTTGCATCCTCTTGATACGATAAATTAACCGATTGCATTAACAAACTTTTTTTATCGCCACTGGTGGCCGATGAACCACTAGTTAAAACCTTTGCTGTTGTATCAGCTAACGCCCAAGTGAGATTTTTAGCTAAACTTTTTACAAACAATGGGTGTGCATCGCTTTTAACGATTTTTTTAGGGCTTGTAGTTTCACTCACAACAGGTATGTTTATTGTGTCATGATAAGTTAGCCCGTAGCCATAGGCAAAGAGCGGGTCGTAATTTACATCGCCTAAGTTAAGGCTAAATTGGTCGTCGTATTTAGGCCATGAAAAACTCAACTTACCGGTAAAATCAAACTGGCTGTTACCGTTTTTATCTGTTAATAATACGTCTGCAACCCCCTCTCCCTCAGAGCCTGGTAGCCAAGCAGCAACAAAGGCATCAGATGCATTGAGCTCTTTATTGACCCAAAGCGGGCGACCACTTAAAAATACGGTCACTACCGGAATATTGTCTGCCTTAAGTTTTTTCAGCAGTGCAAGAGCGTGTTTGCTTTCATGCTGAAACTCTAGCATTTCTATATCACCAAACCACTCAGCATAAGGTTCTTCACCAATAACAACAATGGCTACATCTGGCTTGGTTTTATATTCACCAGACTCACTTAAGCTTATTTCACCGCCTGCTTTTAATACTTGCGACTTTAAACCTGCATAAATAGAGGTCGCATTTGGAAAGTCGCTATTAGTATTGTCTGTGCCCTGCCAAGAAACGCTCCAGCCACCTGCTTGCATATTGATTGCATTGGCGCCTTTACCGGCAACTAAGATGCGACTATGCGCTTTAATTGGCAAAACGTTTTCGTTGTTTTTTAATAGAACGAGTGACTTGCGAACCGCTTCTCTTGCCAAAGTACGATGCTCATTAGCGCCTAACCACTGCGGGTGTTGTGATTCAGGTCGTGCTGATGGTTTACCCTTTGTAAACACCCCCCAGCGGATTTTAGCCCTTAAAAAGCGTCTAACCGCATCGTTTATTCTTGATTCGGCTATTACCCCCTCTTTCACTTGCTTAACAGTATTATGATAAAAGGCTTCAAAATGCTCTGGCACCATGATTACATCAACACCTGCGTTTATGGCTTGGGCGCATTGCTCTAAATCGCAGCCTTCTACAAACTTATGCGCATTCCAATCGCTTACAACGAACCCATCAAAACCAAGTTGGTTTTTAAGTACATCCGTTAATAAATGCTTATCGCCATGTACACGTTTGCCATTCCAACTATTAAAGGATGCCATCACTGATTGCACGCCTTCATTAATAGCCGAAAAATAACCTGCGCTGTGAATATCTCTTAATCCTTTTTCATCGATAAGTGTATTTCCGCGATCAACGCCTCGCTCAGTGCCACCATCACCCACAAAGTGCTTAGCGGTGGCAATACGGTTACTGCCTTTTAAAAAGTCAGCGCCTATGTCACCTTGAATACCGGTCACCATACTACCTGCATACAACCTAACTAATTCAGGGTCTTCTGAGTAACTTTCATAAGTTCTGCCCCAGCGATCATCTCTGACTACAGCAACAGTAGGCGCAAAACTCCATTCAATCCCTGTGGCAGATACTTCCTTTGCTGTTGCTTGGCCTATGCGTTTAATTAAATCAGCATCATGCGCAGCTCCTAAGCCAATATTGTGCGGAAATAACGTAGCGCCATACACATTACTATGCCCATGCATGGCATCGGTTCCCCATACTGTCGGGATCGCAATACCATCTATGGTCGAATCCATAGAGGCTAGGTACATTTCATCTGCGTATTTTAACCAAGTAGCTTGATCCGCTCGTTTATTTCCGTAAGGCGCAGTATTTCCGCCATTTAGATAAGAGCCAAATCCATACTTTTTCATTTGCTCTACACTTAAATAACCAATTTCTGGCTGGATCATTTGCGCAACTTTTTGCTCTAAAGTCATTGTTGCGAGCAATTTATCAATCTGTTTTTCAACGGCTGGATCACGCTTAAGTTGCGTATTAACATAAGGCCAGTTAACTTGCTGATTGTCTGCACTCAATACATTTTGACAGTTGAACATGCCAAAAACAGGCAATAAGCAAAGTAATAATTTAGGGTGTTTTATTTTCGACATTTAAAACCTTCGAGATTAAATACTGTTTTATAAAATACGGACTGATTAATTTAGTGTGGAATATATTCAATAAAATCATAATATGCCCATGAAGGGCTGTCGTAGTATTGACCCGGAAAGTAATTCCCTTGAGTCGAGTTGTCACCATTCCACTGGTTAATCATTATTTTTGTTTTATCAATTGGCCATGCATAGCCGGGAATTTCATTATCGGCTATTACGCCATCCCCATTGTCTTTGTACATCACTCTAATTGTTTTCTCGTTTCCTTGTGAGTCGTACAGATACCAACGAATTGATGAGCTTGACCAATCAAAGCCAATGGTTAATAAGTTTTCTCTATAATCAAGCCCAAACTGGCTTAAATCGATATCCTTTTCCCAACTTTGATAAGTGCCTCCTTGGGGCTGGTAAATCACATTGGTATGAACAACATTGCCTAAAGAAGGTAATAGTTCGATATCTATTTCTTGCCATGCGCGTCCTGGCGAATCCCACCATGAGGTATAAGTAAAAATAGAAGACACGGTACCGGCGATATTGCCCGACTTAACACTGCCTTGTACCTTACCAAAACTATAAAAGTGATTACTTTGCAGCTCAGCACATGCACCTTGTGATAGAGAAAGGGTGATGCCGTGTTGACTTGGGTTAATCATTCTTGGGACAAATTCGCAGCCAAAAGGTGAGCCATTATCGCCACTACGTGCACTCCAAAGAGTTGTGTCAAATCCCCACGAAAAATCGTCTTTAAAATAGTTAGCGTATGTGGCGGGTGAAATAACTATAAGGCCAGCAACTAAGGTTGAAATTAACTTCGTTTTCATTATTAAATCCTTATTTAATCAAGCACCTCCTACAGTACTTTAGCCTGTAGGAGGGTAACTTTTACTCGGTTATTTAGAATGAAAAACCCGCTCTCATACCGTAGTATCTCGGCATACCAAAGCTGCCTTTTGGGATCCCCTTACCAGTATTATTCCAGTATTGAATAGTTTCATCTGAAGCATTATTAACAAACACTTCTGCAAACCAGTTTTGTCCTTGCGGCTCATACTTAATAGAGGCGTTAAATACGGCAAACGCATCGCGGCTATCATCGATATATTTTGTTGCTTCATCTGGCACTTGAAAATCCATGTCATCTAAATGTTTATCAACATTCCATACCGTTGAGTACGACTCATCTTTCCAACTGGCATTTAACCATGCGTGAACAAAACCATACTCTCCTAAGTTGAGTGTATGTGTGTAACTGATATTGGCGGTAAACTCAGGGGTCATTGCTAAATTATTCCCCTTAAGATTGGTAGCTAACAGGGTATTTTCAGGATTTTTTGATTCTTCATAAGAAATATCAAACAGATACTCCGCGTCGTAATCCCATTTAGTATTCCAATCTTCAGTAACTTTTGCATCAGTCCACGTTACGTAACCACTAATTCGACCATTTGGATACGGCTTCCAATCAAACTCAAGCTCAATCCCTTTTATTGTTGAGCCAGGGACATTTTGTGTGTAGTAAGCTATAACTGGCTTGTTTTGAAAATCGAGTACAGGCTCGCCATTCCCGTCTAAAACAGGAGAGCCATCTTCATCTTCTACCACAGATAAACGCTCTACGTTACCAATAGAGCCCACTGATGCGTATTGCATGTCGGTGTAATCTGTGTAGAAAAATGCGGCTTTTAGGTTTAATGAGTTATCAAAAAAGCTCGATTTAGCACCCAATTCCCATGTTAGTACTTCTTCTGGGTCGAACTTGGTTTCAAAACGAGTAACGTCACCGGTTCTGTCATTTACCACTTCGTAAACATCACCAATACCACCGGCTTTAAAGCCACTGGCAAGATAGGTATAAACCATGGTTTCAGGTGAAATGTCATAATCTAAACCAACACGAAAATCATGGTGTTTCCAACTTCCCTTATTGTCGTTTTCAAATTATGACGCATAAATAGAAGGATCTTCGTAGTAGTCAACAGGGAGGTTATTTAAATCAGTTCTATTTAACCAACCTACGGCGCAGCCATCAGCATTAGAACAGCGATAGGTTTTTCCGCCTTTATCTTCTTTTGTTTCATCACTAAATCGATAGCCAAGTGTTAGGTGTAACTTTTCAGTTAAGTTGTATGTACCTTGACCAAATAATGCGAGGGCGTCGGTAGAACGATCGGGTTGATCCCAAAACGCTTTGTCATCCATAGGATTATCGTAATAACCTAAGGTTTTTGTTCTTTCATGAAAGTAATTAATACCTGCAATCCAGATAAAGTCGCCATATTCATCAGATTGTATTTGCAGCTCAGTTGAAAAAGACTCTGCGCCAGTGCCGTCTAAAAAGTAAGTTGCGCCATCCCAAGGGTCTAAACCTACTTCACTATCTTGTGCTGAAGAGCGTTCCATATCTTCATAGCCCAATAACCAGACAAGTGAATATTCATCGTTTATGTTGTAATTAAGGGTGTTTCTTAAGTACGTGATATCTAAATTAAGCTTACCGGGCACATTTACAACCGCCTGATAAGTATTATCGCTGGGTAAAAAGTTAGTGCAGTCTCCCCCTAGTTCAGCACTTCTGCCACGAATTTTATCGCAGTTAACTAAATCTAGGTTGTTATTGCTGTCATTTACATACTTTTGAAAAACAGTGTGGTTTGAAAAATTGCCGTCCAAAGGCTCCCACAAGGTGCTAATTCTAAATGAATATTCATCAGCATTATTGTAAAAATTGCTTTTATCAGCCGGTGTTAGCGCGCGAACTTTTTGCGCTTCTGGATCTGTGCCAGCGCCATCTATCCACCAGTTTTCTCGTTGGGTAATTGTTTGACCCACGCCTTGATAAGAGTCTTCAGAGATTACTGGCGCATTAAGAATATCGTCGCTTAATCGTCTTGAGTCATATTGGTTAGGATCGTAATACCCTTCTAAATAAGAATCCCGTTTCAAGCCTTTTCCTGAAAACCTAACGGCAAATTCATCATTAATAGGAATATTTAAGACTGCATCAATATTTTTACTATTAAAGTTTCCCGCTTCAATACTGACGTTGCCATATAAACCGGTAAACTCTGGCTTTGCTGAAATAACATTAATACTACCCACCGTTGAGTTACGACCAAATAGAGTGCCTTGTGGGCCCCTTAGAGCTTCAACTCTGTCTATGTCGTACATCAATGCAAGGGCACCTTGCATACGTGGTGAGTAAATACCATCAAGGTGAACACCCACAGCCGGATCGCCAAGCTCAGTAATATTGGTAGAGCGTACACCTCGCATTGAAATAACCGGCGCAGCTTGATCTGTTGCAGTTGAAATATCTAAGCCAGGGACTAAGTTAGCAATATCCTTAACGCTATTAACACCGTTTCTTTTCAGCTCGGCTTCAGTTAATGCTGTAATGGCAACAGGTGTTTCCATTAATCTTGTTTTGCGCTTAGTTGCTGTTACCGAAATGATTTCTAATGAAACTGTTTCTTTTTCTGACGCTTGCTCTTTATCCGTAGAAGCTTCTTGAGCATTCAATGGCATTGAACAAGCCAACGCAACGGCTATTGATAGTGCTGTTTTATTTATTGTGTGCATGTTTGACCTTTTGGATGTGTGTGTAAACGTTAAACTTTGTTACTTTTATTTAACAGTCTTATAGTATCCATACGGCTTATTTTTAATACTAGTCAAATACGCCAAGGCGAGTTAGATATAATACAAACCGAAATTGATCTCTAATTTATGAAGCCAAAACTAGATAAATCTCGAATATTTTCTTCGTAGTCTAGCCTTTTGATTCTATTTCAGACACAAAAAAACCGACTTAGTGTCGGCTTATTTATAAAAGCGGTAGACGCAGGATATCTCTTGTAAGGGTTAACCTATGACTGCCTGTTCGTAGCTAGAGGAAACGGCACATCTACGTGAGCAAGCAAGCTCTTCGTCTACATTAAAACGTTGTGGTGATATTATTTATAGACCGTAGCTTACAGGCGTTTAAATACTCATGGTGATTTTGAACTTCTCATTTACCCCTCTTTCATTTCTCTTTGTGCATTTAAGTTTTTAAGGGCGTTATTAACAAAGAGGTTAAGAGGCGCTGCGCTTTTAGAGAAGTGACTGAATGGAAGATTTGGCAGTATGTATCATTAGGTTTAACTGATATCTGAAAGCTTTCTCAAATTTCAGACATAAAAAAACCGACTTTCGTCGGTTTCTTTTCTATTAACCTTAATAGTAATAGAAAGTGGTGGGCGCAGGACGTATCTTCTAAGAGTGAACCTCCGACCGTTTGGTTCGTAGCTTGCTACTTTCCCATATTCACGCTTTGATTTATTTCAGGCACAAAAAAACCGACTTAATGTCGGCTTATTTA
>NZ_JBQKUL010000061.1:0-17534 GCF_054968565.1 Pseudoalteromonas sp. G5_S1_54_S4
GACCATTCTAATATAAAAGAATGGTGGGTCATGATGGACTTGAACCATCGACCAATGGATTAAAAGTCCACTGCTCTACCAACTGAGCTAATGACCCGCTCATTGTGTTTGTTAACACATTGCGTAAATCCGCCGATTAAGACCAAACTTTATTAACAATAAAGAATGGTGGGTCATGATGGACTTGAACCATCGACCAATGGATTAAAAGTCCACTGCTCTACCAACTGAGCTAATGACCCGCTCTTTTTATCGCATTTCGAGTGGGGTTACCATTCGTTTGCTGCGGGCGCTTATAATACTTATTTATAAAATGAGTGCAACCGAAATTGTCTCTTTTTTTAAGTTTTTATGTCTAGTTGAGCAATTTTAGACCGCTTATGACAAAAAGCAGTCTAATCAAGCATCAACATTTATTTTGATAAGCGATCTGTGGCTAATTTAGCAGCAGTTGTACTTGGGTACTGATTGATAAGCTCATTCAGTATTTTTTGTGCTTCTGCCTTCAAACCTTGCTCTTGTAAAAGTGTACCAAGCTTTAACATCGCATCTGGGCGTTTATTTGAATTTGGAAATTCGTTAACAACTACTTTAAAGTGCTCGGCTGCTTTTACACCGTCATTTTTAATCGTTAATAGTTGTCCCAGCCAATAATGTGCGTTTGAGGTGTACACTGAATTTGGATACGTTGTTAAGAACGCTTGAAATTCTGGAATAGCTTGGTCGTAGCGTTTATCTTTCATTATAAGCGCAACAGCACGTTCGTACGCTTCGTTTTCAGATAAATCGCTGCTATAGCTCTGCTCATTACTAGGCTGTGTGTAGTCTGTTGTAGGCGCTGGAGCGGTCGGCTTTGCATACGCTTGGCTAACACGGTTCTCAATTTCTTGATAAAGCTCGCGTTGACGCTGGAGTACTTTTTCAAGCTTATAGCTTTGCTCTTCAGTTACTCCGCGTATTTGACTAACTTCATCTTGCAGTAAATTGAGCTGTTGCTGTAACTCTACTTGTAAAAAATTACGCTGTTGCATCATACTTTCAAGTGTTGCTAAACGCTTTTCAATGCTTGACTGTGAACTTGCAGCTTCTGAAACAGGAGCGGGAGCAGCCATTAACTGGGTGCTCCCGCTCAATATCATGGCTGCCAAAATAATTTTCGGCTTCATAATATCTCTTATCTTAGTAAACTAGTACCGCACGGCGGTTTTTAGCGAAAGCTGCTTCTGTGCGAGTCTTAACCATTGGCTTTTCTTCGCCGTAGCTAACTACTGACATTTGGCTTGCAGAAACACCTAAGCTTTGTAGGTATTTTTCAACTGCTTGTCCACGGTGCTCACCAAGTGCAATATTGTACTCTGGCGTACCGCGCTCATCTGCGTGGCCTTCAATTAATACTTTAACAGAAGGATTTTTAACTAAAAACTCAGCGTGTGCACGAAGTAAGTCTGCATATTTGCTTTCAACTGTCGCTTTATCAAAGTCAAAGTAGATAATTTGCTCTTGACGAAGCGCTTCGTACTTTTGACGAAGTTGCTCTTCTGCTTGTTGCTCTGGCGTCATTGTGGCTACTTCAACTGTATCCGTTGTTGTTTGCTCAACAGTTGCTTGGTTTGACTGGTTAGCTGCATTTTCGTCGATATCTGAAGATGAGCTACAAGCTGCTAGTGTCATTACTGGCACAGCAATTAGCAGGCCTTTAAGTATTTTGTTAAGTTGCATTGAGTAGATTCCTATTTTGAGTAAACCAGCAATTATTACTGTAAATATGGCGACCAAGCCGGTGCCTTT
Source organism: Pseudoalteromonas sp. G5_S1_54_S4 (assembly GCF_054968565.1). Taxonomy (NCBI): domain Bacteria; kingdom Pseudomonadati; phylum Pseudomonadota; class Gammaproteobacteria; order Alteromonadales; family Pseudoalteromonadaceae; genus Pseudoalteromonas; species Pseudoalteromonas sp. G5_S1_54_S4. Next base: position 1,789 of record NZ_JBQKUL010000061.1, read on the forward strand.
ACTTGTCCATCAAGCACAGGTAAACGTGCTTTAAAACGGCCGTCCATCGATACTAGCGCAAGTACCTGTTTATTATTGTGGAGCGTGCTGTATATAATCATCGAGCCATTTGGCGCTATGCTCGGTGATTCGTCAAGGCGAGTTCGTGTTAAAACTTGAAACGCACCTGTAGCCAACTCTTTCTTAGCAAGATGATACTGTCCGTTAGTACGGTTTACCATCACTAATTCTTTTCCGTCTGGCGAAATAGAACCCGCTAGGTTCATGTCACCGTCAAAGGTTAATCTTTGCGTTCTGCCAGTTTTTAAATTTAACTTATAAATCTGAGCATTACCACCCCTTTCCGACGTAAATACTATATCTTCACCATTTGGGTACCACGAAGGTTCGGTATCTATACTACGATGGCGTGTTAATCGCGTCTCTTTACGTGTTAGTAAGTCTAATAAGTAAACCTCAGTTGCACCAGTTTTATCTTTTGACAGCACTAGCAGTAACTTTTTACCATCTGGCGAGAACTGCGGCGCGCCGTTAATTCCCTTGTAGCTGGTGATCAATTCGCGTTTACCCGTATAAATGTCTTGAATATAAATTTGGCTCTGGCGATTTTCAAAGGTTACATACGCTAACTTAGTACCGTCAGGTGACCAAACCGGTGACATTAATGGCTCTTTTGAACGCAATAATACTTGTTCATTAAAACCATCGTAATCAGCAACCACTAACTGATAAGGCTTTTCTTCGGTATCACGTACAATAACATAGGCTATTTTTGTTAAAAACGCGCCTTTTTCGCCAGTTAGCTTTTCATAAATAACATCACTAATGCGGTGCGAGTATCGACGAAATCCAGTTTCACCAATTACGCTTTGACGTGCTTCTAAAATATGGTCTTGGCTTTGAACAAGCTTACCGTTGCTCATCATTTGTGTTTCACCGCCAGTAATTTGGCCGCGAATAACATCAACAAGCTCATAACGTACTAAGTAACGTCCGTTGGTTTGCTGTTCTACTTCACCCACTAAAACCGCTTCAACGCCTTTATTAACCCAAGCGCCGTAATCAATATCGCCGTCTTTATGTGGTTGTTGAGGCATTTGTGAAACGCTAACTGGCTTAAATTTGCCACTGCGCATTAAATCAGCAGCAATAACATCGCTAAGCTGCTCTGGAATAGGGCCAATACCTTGGTATTTAAAAGGCACAATCGCAATCGGTCTTGCACCGTCTATACCTTCAGTAATAACAATTTCAAGTGCCGCGTGTGCAACACCCTGAAACCCTAATATTAAAACTAAACAGGCTATTTTAATTTTGTTAAACATGTCATCCCTTAAAACTCTGGCGCGATGGTTATATTAATATTCTTTAATTGTTCGAATACGTCTTTATCTTTCGATACCGGTAATGTGTCGGCCATGCGAACCGCTCTTAAAGCAGCTTCACATACTAACTTATCACCACCTAACGACTTAACCTGCGTAACCAAGCCATTAAACCCAAGACGGAGATTAATGCGGCATTGCTGGTTTTTCATTTTTTCATCAATTAATAAGTTTTGCTGAATACGCGCCATAATTAATGCACGGTATTTATCAACTTCACTCACTACTTGCTGTTGACGTATTTTATTGCGTGCAGCCTGCTCTTTGGCAAGTTGCTCTTGCAGTATTTGTTCTTGCAATGCTTGCTGACGTTTACGCTCAGCTTCTTCAGCACGTTTTTTACGCTCTTCTTCCGCTTTTTTAAGCGCGGCTTCTTCGGCTTTGCGTTTGTCGGCAGCCGCTTTAGCAGCATCTTCAGCTTCTTGCTTTTGCTTTTGCGCTTGTTTGGCTTTTGCTCGCTCACGTTGTTCTATTTCGCGGGCTTTTTTAGCTTGAGCTTCGGCTTCGGCTCTTTCTTTCTCTTTAGCTTTGCGCTGCTGCTCTAGCTTTTTAATGCGTCTTGCTTCAGATTCACTTTGCTTACGTGCGTCTGCTGCGCGGCGCTCTAAATCACGAATGCGTTTATCTTCAGCGCGCTTTTTATCTTCTTCTTTTTTGCGTAACTCAGCAATTTTTTGCTCAACCTGCTGTTGATCCACGGTCACAGCAGACACCGCATTTTCTGGCTCAGGAATGGCGGCATTAAGCGTCACTTCCATTACTTTAGGTTTAGGTGGATGAATGTTTGCTGATGCATACAAAAATCCCCCTAATGCTAAATGCAGTATTACTGATTTGATTAACGACGTATTCATATGACTACTTGGTCCCCTCAAAGGATTCGGTCATTAAGCCTACCGATGGTACACCTGCATTCTTCAAAAAATCCATGAGCAGTAACACTTCTTGATACGACACTTTACCTGAGCCTTTAATCATTACTGGGGTATCAGGGTTTTTCATTAGTTGTAGTTTAATTACAGCGGCTACATCTAATGCTTCCATTGGCTCTTCCGGATCAGTACCTATGCTTACATAGTATTTACCTTGCGAATCAATAGAGGCAATAATGGGCGGCGTATCTTTGGTATCAACTAAGTCTGACTCTTCCATTTTTGGTAGGTCTACTTTTACGCCATGGGTTATTAATGGCGCAGTGGCCATAAATATAATAAGCAACACCAACATTACATCAATGTATGGTACTACATTAATTTCTGCGACTGGGCGACGCTTTTTACGCTGGTACATTCGCTTGAGCCTCTATTTGGTTAGCTGCTTGACGGTGTAAAATATTGGCAAATTCTTCCATAAAGTTAATATAATGAGATTCTAATTTTTCAACTTTATTAGCAAATCGGTTATAGGCAATAACGGCAGGAATAGCCGCAAATAAACCCATTGCTGTTGCAATCAAAGCTTCTGCTATACCTGGTGCAACCATTTGTAAGGTTGCTTGTTTTACTTCACCTAAAGCAATAAAGGCATTCATAATACCCCATACTGTACCAAACAAACCTATGTAGGGGCTAATTGACCCAACGGTTGCTAAAAACGATAAGCTTGATTCTAGTTTTTCTATTTCACGAGAAAGCGCAACCCGCATTGAACGGTGCGTGCCTTCCATAACAATGCCTGCACTTTGAAAGGTATTTTTTTTGTGGCGTGCAAACTCTTTAAAACCTGAGGTGAATAACGCTTCAATACCCGTTGATTGACCACCGCGTGATGAAATTTCGTTATATAACTTACTTAAGTCAACACCAGACCAAAAACGTTGCTCAAATTTTTTTGCATTTGCTAAGGCGTCAGAGATGGCTTTTTTACGTTGAAAAATAATAGCCCACGACATAACCGACATAGCAACCAACGCTAGCATTACTAATTGCACAAGCAAACTGGCTTCTAGAATTAGATCTAAAAAATTAAGCCCTGATCCCACGTTAAACTCCTAAATAATTAAAAACATCAAATTGATTTATTTGAGTAAGGTAACTTTGTAACACATTAGCCACCATTAAAGTTCAGCTAGTGTATCTAGTGTATTTCCTGCTGACAACGATATTGCTGTGAATAGCCAACAAATAACGTTAAAAAAAATAGTTTTACTACTTAACTCTTGTTTTACTGTATAAATAAATAACAATAAGGCTATTTATAAGCCTGCTTAATTTCACTAAAGAGTCACAAAAATACGCTGTTTATTCAAAATTAATGCATAAGCACTCATAAACACTACACGCTTACCTTAACGTAATAGTAAAACTAATACCGAACGTTTATATGTTAATATACATAAACAAAGCATTTCATTAACTTATAGAATTAATGGTTAATTAACATGCAACATTAAGTAAAAACAGAAAACCCCTGCTATTAGTTTTTTTAATCTGAAAATATAAATTTTCTAGTTTGAACAAATTCTGCCGCTTCGGTATTATTCTCCCATACCGAGCTAGCGCATTAAATGAAAGCTATTTCATTGAATCCAGTTCTTCGTAATATGATTTATTTCGTATTACTTTTTTACTTCTTGGGGTATGACCTCAATAAGTAAAACGTAGTTCCCTAGATTACTTCCTTAAACTTGTTGTTTGCCCGCATTATTTGCGGGCTTTTTTTTGCCCACAATTTGTAAAATTAGTTACACTCGGCCTCAATACCGTTACTGCAGGCGCACAATAGCCTGATATGTCTTAACGCCCAGTGAATTATTGGCAAAGTAAAATACGTCTAAATTTAACCTTTGCTCATACTAAAAAGCCACTGTCGTTAAAATGACAGTGGCTTTAGAAAGAGTCTAGTTATTCTGGTTATTTAATCTTTTTTAGGTAACAAGCCAAAATGATGGTATGCATTATCAGAAACAATTCGTCCACGTGGCGTGCGCTGAATAAACCCTTGTTGAATTAAAAAGGGTTCAATCACATCTTCTATGGTTTCTTTTTCTTCGCCTATTGCCGCGGCTAAGTTATCAAGGCCTACAGGGCCTCCCATAAACTTTTCGATGATGGCGAGTAAATATTTACGGTCCATGTAATCAAAACCGCTTTTATCAACGTCAATCATGTCGAGGGCTTGTTGAGCTACCTCAGCATTAACCGTACCGTCTGACTTTACTTGGGTGTAATCGCGTACTCGGCGCAATAATCGATTTGCAATACGTGGCGTACCGCGCGAACGTTTGGCTATTTCGGCCGCGCCATCGTCACACATTTCTAAACTAAGATAATGCGCTGAGCGCCCCACAATATGTGATAAGTCCTCCAAAGAGTAAAACTCTAAGCGCTGAACAATACCAAAACGGTCACGCAGTGGAGAAGTTAATGATCCCGCACGGGTAGTTGCACCAATGAGTGTAAATGCGGGTAAATCAAGCTTAATAGAACGCGCTGCAGGGCCTTCACCTATCATAATATCGAGCTGGTAATCTTCCATTGCCGGGTAGAGTATTTCTTCAACCTGCGGGCTCAAACGGTGAATTTCATCAATAAACAGTACATCACCCTCTTCAAGGTTAGTGAGCAATGCGGCTAAATCGCCCGCTTTTTCAAGCACAGGCCCAGACGTGGTTTTAATATTTACGTTTAATTCGTTCGCCACAATATTAGCAAGCGTGGTTTTACCTAAGCCTGGTGGGCCAAATATCAATAAGTGATCCAACGCTTCGCTACGACTGCGCGCAGCTTCAATAAATATTTCCATTTGTTGCTTAACATGCGGCTGACCACGATAGTCGGCCAGTAACTTAGGCCTAATAGCACGGTCTATGGTGTCTTCGTTGGTTTTTTCAGCAGCATCTATTAAGCGATCAGCTTCGATCATAATTTACTCACAGCATTGATTTCAAAGATTCTTTAATTAGAACCTCAGTCGACATATCGGGTTTGCTTACTGATTTTACTGCTTTTTGCGCTTGTGGCAATTTATAACCGAGCGCCACTAACGCCGAAACCGCATCATCGGCCGCATTATTGGCTATAGTTGCATCGCTCGCAGGCTCTATTACGGCGCTATCGCTAAATGGGGTAAATAAGTCATTACCCCAATTTTTTAATCTGTCTTTCATTTCGAGCACTAAGCGCTCTGCGGTCTTTTTGCCCACCCCTGGTAGTTTAACCAAGGCAGTGGCATCTTCATTATTTACACAACTTACAAACTGCTGCGCCGACATGCCCGACAAAATAGCTAAGCCTAGTTTAGGCCCTACTCCATTGGCTTTTAACAGCTCTCTAAATAACGCACGTTCGGTTTTATTATTAAAGCCAAACAATAACTGTGCGTCTTCGCGTACTACAAAATGAGTGTACACAATGGCGTTGTCGCCTACTTTAGGCAAATCGTAAAAACAGGTCATTGGCATTTGTACTTCGTAGCCAACGCCGCTCACTTCTAATAGTATTTCTGGGGGCTGTTTTTCAACTAACACGCCGTTTAAGCGACCTATCATTGTTATTTCCTTAGACGTCCTCTAACGGTTTTGCTTGCGCTACCCGCTAGTTTTATTAAATTTTGTTCAGAGTGGGCATGGCAAATTGCAATTGCAAGCGCATCCGCCGCATCGGCTTGCGGCGTACCTGGCAGTTTAAGTATGTTTTTAACCATATGTTGAACTTGCGATTTATCTGCCCCACCGTTACCCACAACGGCTTGCTTTATTTGCCGTGCTGAGTATTCAAAAACCGGTAAGTCGGCCATAGAGGCACCGACAATCGCAGCACCACGGGCTTGACCTAGCTTTAAAGCAGAATCAGGGTTATGCGCCATAAATACTTTTTCTATAGCAAATGTTTCAGGCGAAAATTGCTCTATAAGTTGCGTAATGCCCTGGTAAATCATTTTAAGTCGGGTGGGAAAGTCATGATCGGCTAATTTAATACAGCCACTGCCTAAGTATGTAAACTTGGCACCTTGATGCGCAACCACACCGTAACCCGTTAAACGCGAGCCCGGATCGATCCCTAAAATTATGGCCAAACAGCACTCTCATTATTGTTATTTATTAATAGTGCTAATAATGCCAGAGCACTGTATAAATTACCAGTACAAAGCAAAAACAAAAATGCCTACTTAAAAAGTAGGCATTTAAACGCTATTTGGCTGGAAAGTTTACGCCAATGCGCGTACTAAGCCTTGGGTATTTTGTTTAAGCGTACGGGCAATCATAAAATAGCCTAACCCTGCTACAAACACGCCGCCAGCAACGGGGCCTATAATCCAAATATTAGGATGCAGCTTACCCGCTAAATCAAACATTTGCTGCTGAACAATCAATAACGCAATATCGCTGAAAAATGCAGCCACCAGTCCGGCTAAACCGCCCAGTAATAAAAACTCATACAAGGTGGCATTTTTGATTAATCGGCTTTTAGCGCCCAAAGTACGCAGTATCACAATTTCTTGCATCCGCTCACCTAAGCTTGCTTGCACCTGCGATATAAGTACCAACGCGCCACACAACACCACAATAGCCAGTACAAAGCCAATAGCTAACGACACTTGCTCAATAGTCGATTGAATTTGTTTAACAAAGTTGTCTACATCAATCGCTGTAATAGTAGGGTATGCTCGCAATAGCTGGCTAAAATCGCGCTTTTGCTCAGGCTCAATACGTACTGATGAAATATAGGTGGCCGGAAAGCTGCTAAGTACATCTGGGCTTAAAATAATAAAAAAGTTAGGCTTGAGGGTGGCCCAATTTACTTTTCGCACACTGGTTATTTTAGCATCAAACGACTGTGCACCAATTAAAAATGTAAGAGTATCGCCTAGTTTAACATCGAGGCGCTGCATCATTGACTCTTCCAGTGAGGCCTCGGCAACGGCGTCATCGCCAAACCACTGACCATCGATAATGTCATTTTGCGAAGGGACCTCGTTAAGCCAAGTTAAGTTAAGCTCGCGGCCAATGCCTGAGCGGGCTTCTTCGTCTTTTTTCTCGTTATCTTGCAATGACACTTCACGCGCAACCGCTTCACCGTTGACGGCATTTACGCGACCACGAATAGTCGGGTAAAACTCCGACACCTGAATGCCTTTTTGTGCTAAGTATTCATTTACCGGATCCAGCTCATTTTGCGTAATATTAACCAAAAAGGCATTAGGTGCATCGCTTGGTAACTGAGACTGCCAATCCGAAATAATGTCGTTTTTTAGCACAATTAAAAACAACAGTAATTTAATCGCTAGCGAAAAACTAATTAGCTGCACCGCATTAACGTTGGCGCGCTTTTGAATAGACGCAATAGCCAACGACCAGCTGTTACCTGGCTTTAAGCCTAGCTTTCGACCCCCGCCAAATATTAATTTAGAAATTAAAAACAACACTAAAATAAGGGCAAGCGTTGAGGCAAATAAAATAAGGGTAATTTTAATATTGTTACTAAATAACCACATTAATAAAAATACCGTTAAGGCGCTAAGCCCTAAATGGATTTTACTTACCGCAAGGCGGTCGCCTAAATTACGGCGAAGCACTCTAAGTGGTGGAATATCAAATAAGTCTAACAATGGCTTAATAGAAAACATAACCGCACAAATAACCCCGGTGCTAATAGCCACTAACCACGGTTTAAACCCTGCCATAGGCAGTTCGGTTCCCATGCTTTTTGCAAGGTAACCAGTTGCAACTTCTTGTAAGCCGTAACCAATAGCAAGGCCAACGACTACCGCCATGGTACACACCATTAATAAGTGCATAAGGTAAATTTTGCGGATCATGTCACGGCTGCCACCTAAGGTTTTCATCATTGCGACTGGGTCATATTGGCGCTCACAATAGCGCTTAGCCGATACTGCAATAGCAACCGCGGCTAATATAATGCCCAGCAAACCTGCTAACAATAAAAAGCTTTCGGCTCTGTTTAAGCTATTTGAAATAGGAGACTGGCGGTCTTTTACACCATACCAGTTTTGGTTTTCTTTGAGTTGCGGTTTTAGCCAATCGTAAAAACTATTGATGTCGTTTTCATCACCTGCATATAACTGGCGGTAAAATACACGACTGCCTGGCTGTATTACTTCGGTTTTTGCCACATCATCTATGTTTATGAGCACCCTACGGCTACTAGAGAACACATTAAATGGCGCATCGGGTTCTTCTACAATCACCTTTTCAACATTAAATAACGCAGCACCAAGCTCAACTTGGTCGCCTACGTTTATGTTTAAGCTATAAAAAACTGACTCACTTAACCATACGTTACCAGGGCTTGGCGCACCGGGTGCAACCTCAGTTTGAGCATTCAAACCCGACTTAACTTTCAATTGGCCTTTAAGCGGATAACTGTTTGATGCAGCCTTTACCGAGCTAAACTGCATTTGATCGTTTGCAAACAGCATAGTGTCAAAGTACACCATTTGTGCAGTTTGTAAGTTTTGTTGTTCTGCTTTGGTTATAAAGGCGGTATCTATGGCGTGATTGCTGGCAAGAACACGATCTGCTGCTATAAATGCACTGCTTTTTTGCGCAATACTTTGTGCAATTCGCTCAGTTACCATAGATAAGGTAAGTACGGTTAATACCGCCAGTGCAATGGCTGCGCTTATTACGGTTAGTTCACCACGGCGAAACTCACGAGAAAATAGTTTAAGCGCTAATTTAGCCCACATTTGCCATTTCCTCTGTTGAATTTTGTACCAGCTCCCCCGCCTCTATTTGAATAATGCGTTCACATTTTTGCGCTAAGGCTTCATCGTGAGTGACTAAAATGAGGGTTGTTCCGTTTTGCTTATTTAAATCAAATAATAACGACTCAATCATATGGCCATTTTTGCTATCTAAGTTAGCTGATGGCTCATCGGCAAACAATATTTTTGGTGAACCAACAAATGCACGGGCAATCGCAACACGTTGTTGCTCACCACCAGATAACTGCGACGGGTAATGATCAACCCGATGGCTTAAGCCTACTTTTTCAAGCAAAGCGAGCGCTTGTTCTTTGGCGTCTTCTTTACCTGCAAGCTCTGCCGGTAGCATCACGTTTTCAAGTGCAGTTAAACTTTGTACCAACATAAAAGACTGAAACACAAAGCCAACTTTTGCAGCTCTGAGTGCGGCCCGCGCTTCTTCGTCTAATTCGTGCAGTGGCTCCCCATCTAACATTACTTCGCCGCTGCTGGCCGTATCAAGCCCTGCTAATAAACTTAATAAAGTGGATTTACCTGAGCCCGACGTGCCAACAACAGCAACAGACTCACCGTGCTTGACATTAAAGCTGATGTCGCTGAGGATGGACAACTCACCTTCAAGGGTAGATACAACTTTAGACAAACCATTTACTTGAATTATATTTAATTGAGAAAGCGCTGACATATGACTCATTCAATCCTACGTTTTGTATTTATTTTATTTTTAGTTATTAACCCCCTTACTGCGGCAGCTAACAACACGATTTTAATACTTGGTGACAGTTTAAGCGCAGCCTATGGCTTAAAACAAGAACAAGGCTGGGTGCAATTGTTACAAGATAAATACGATGCCGAGCAACGTAATATCAATTTAGTTAATGCCAGTATTAGCGGTGAAACCACTGGTGGCGCCCTGCGCAGACTTGATGCATTGCTTGAGCAATATCAACCAACTCATGTGCTCATAGAGCTTGGCGCTAATGACGGTCTACGCGGTTTTCCAGTTACTAAAATGCAAGACAACTTGACCGCTCTAATTGAAAAAAGCCAAGCAATAGATGCACAAACCGCGCTAATGGAAATTTATATTCCACCTAACTATGGCCCACGTTACAGTAAAATGTTTACCGATAGCTTTGCCAGTGTTAGCAAAGCCACTGGCTCGTATTTAATGCCGTTTTTTGTACTTAAAGTAGCAGGCAAAAGCGAGCTAATGCAAAACGATAACTTACACCCTAACAAAACTGCGCAACCAATACTACGAGATGAAATGTATAACACGATCAATCAGTGGTTAAATAAAGAGTAAAGCCGTGTAAAACTTCTGGCGCAAGCGCTTAATATTAAACGCTTGCGCAATAAACATCCAAACAAACAAATGCTTATTGATTTTTTTAAAAATACACGTACTATTACAGTCGAAGTCGGTATGTGGCGCAGCTTGGTAGCGCACTGTCATGGGGTGGCAGGGGTCGAGAGTTCGAATCTCTCCATACCGACCATTTAATTACTATTTAATTCAAAAATTTAGCTAAACACACATTTTTTAATGTAGCACTAAATATTAGTCAATTTTATTTATGTGTAGCATATATGTAGCTTACTCTACTTATACATTTAAGAGCTAAAGATACAATAACCATCACTCCCTTTAAGTTATTTACCTTAACCTCTAATACCCTGAGGGGAAGCATAATTAACATCCTAAATTAGTTGTTTATACTTCGCTACCGTTTGTCGAGTAAGCCCTGTTTCGTTTGCTATATTCTTTTGAGTGAGTTTCAGGCCTGTGTCCTTTAACTTCCTGATTGCTTGCTTTATTAACTCTTCAGATGTCTTACGTCTTTTTTGATGGGTATATCGTGCACCTTCACGTTGAGCAAGTGCTATTGATTGAATAGGTATTTGATACAACCACGTTCCCGCTACCCCTCGATTGTGGTTTGGATAGTATTTTTGCCAAGTCCAAGAAGCTACACTTTTAGTGATCGACTGCAATTCTTTATACTTCAATGGATATTCTTTTTTTAAACCAAATCCATCAAAATTATTTATGCTTTCAGAAACCTCAAATAGATGTTTTTGCCAGTCCTCAAATCGCCAATTTTCTCTGGCATAGTTAATTCTTTTATACGCGATAAAGCGTAATTGGTGAAACAAGTAGCAATTACGAGAATCAGCGACACTATTCCAATCGAACCCATGACCATACTCTCTCTTAGGCTTGTATAAAAAGTCATTAAGTTCATTTAGGCTGTATTCATGCGCGTGTAAATAAGTAGTTTTCCAATGTGGATGAAGCGGATTTTTACATAAAGGCCCTGTGTAATCCTCATCAGCACCAAGTTTGACTCGCATACCTTGGTCTACATACTTCAGGAACGCGATAGGTTTTCGCCTACCTCTAAGACTCGTTGTAACGCCCTGAATGGCGTAAAGCAGATGTGCTCCTCCTTCTGTTTTGCCTAATTTACTTATAGATGGACCACTAATAATTATATTTGGAACTGGAAGTAGGTTGTCTTCCCAAGAAAATGCTGATTCGTCATCGATATCAAAAATCAACCAATATTGAATGACTCTTGGGTTAACTTGAACATGGAGGTACTCATCCAAAGCTATCTCACCATAACGGTAGCGCCCCATTGTAATGTCTTCATTTGTGCATAATGTTCTTGGTGGAGTTGTTTTATAAAGTCGTTCAATAAGCTGCTCCCGCACACACCTTGGCGCAGCTGAAACTAGCTGTTTAGCAGTATTTGTCATAAAATATCCGTGTTGAAGTAAATTCGACACGGCAGGCGGATAGTTTGGTCGCTTACGCCTGCCGTTTTCGCAAGTTAAGCAACTTCGCCGTACTTTCTAAGCCAAGCTTCTAATGTTGACTCTTCAAAAAGCAATTTTCCGCCAATTTTTATAGCCTCAGGTGCAATTTTTCTCGCAAGATAATGATCACCTTGTATGAGAGCAGCCTTTCGTCTATTTCGGATATTATATAAATGCTGTTCTGAACAGTTTAAAAACTTCGCAGCTTCTCTTGTGGTAAAAAATGTGGACATGAGCCCTCCTAACTAACCAAACCTGTTAAATACGTATCGACCGTGCTTTTTTATAAAAGCCGTTTATGTCCTCTTTACGTGTAACAGGCAGCTCACTAGAAGCGCCTTTTTTGACACTGGATTAATCCAGTAAATTTAGGTTAAGCTATGATTAGGTAAAAGTAAAGTGGGTTGTTAATTAGGCAGCTGTAAAATATGGATAAAGGATTATGATGACAAAGTTGGCAGGAATAGAATATCGAGGTACAGCTGGTATTTCAAAACACTGTATTAATGCTGTAATAGAAATGATTCACTTTGGAAGGGTATTTAATACAGTAAAAATTCTAACCACCGGAAGTGAATATAACTATAATCATGCATTATTAATCAATACCGATGTGGGTATTGATGTTGCAATAAAGTCAGGCTTCACATCTGGTTATTCTGGCGAAGGACCAAGATCATTTTCTTATACTTTATCAGTGCTTAGGAAATTTTGTAATGAAATTGAGGAGTATTATGTACCGCGAAAGTTTTTAGAAAGAATAAACAATTCTGCACTAACTGTAAAAGACTTAGATTGGCTCTCTGAACAGCTACCAGTGAGACCTCAACAATGGTATGACTATATATATGAAAGTAGCCATGCCAAATCTCATTTGCAACAAGACTTCCCTGTAGAAATTCCACTTTCTATAATCGATGAAAGACTGCTAAGTATCGCAATTTTAATGAAACAAAACCCCGACAACGCTTTAATGGACGGATATCGGTTACTAGAGAAAGTAATTAAAGAAAAGTCAGGTTTAATTAAAGAAACAGGCGCAAAGCTTTTTTCAAAAGCATTCTCGGGCGAAAATTCCCCCCTCTACTGGGAAGGGCTAGATGGTAGTGAAAGCACAGGTCGCGCAAATATGTTTTCTAGTATTTTCATGGCATTTCGTAATCGACGAGCCCATCAACAGCTTGACCCCAATCCATGCGATGAACTTCGTGAGTTCATGCTATTGAACCAGTTATTTATATTAGAGCGTTCAACTGAAATACGAGAAATAAAAAGCCAGAACGCTTAAAAAATCTTTCAGCTTTTAGCGCCTAATTTTTTCTAATAAAAGCTACGCAGCCTAAAGCTGCGTATCCCAATGCTATTGTAAAAACCCCAACTAACATTGGCAGTGATCCGACTAGAAATCAATAATAAAACTCACCACGATCATGCGCTTCTCTGGCTTCTTGCTCTGTGTAATCATCGCCAAAGAAGTTAACGTTACCTGTCCCGTCATTATGTTCATCAATGAACTTATCTTGTTCAGTCTTTTTATTTTCTGTGTCCTCGAATAACACGTCAAGCGCAACAAGTGCGGTTACTTTAAGTGCTTTAAGTAGCATTAGCTTATCTCCAAAATTTAAAACTAAGAAATCCTTAGTATCCACAACCAATTAAAGCTAAGAAACTCTTAGTTTTCAAGTAAGAATTTTAAAAATAATGAAAACAAATGATGGTTCGCCTTTTCCTAAGAGGTTAAAGGAAGCAAGAATGCGAAAAGGCCTTTCTCAAAAACAGCTTGGTATACTTGCAGGTGTTGACCCCTCTTCGGCTTCACCCAGAATGAATCAATATGAAAAAGGTGTACATACACCTGATTTTCAGATGGTAAGAGCATTAGCTAAAGTACTCGAAGTACCTACCGCCTTTTTATTTTGTGAAGAAGATGAATTGGCTAAATATATTACTACTTTTAAATAAGTGCTTTTACCCCATATATTTATATGAATCAAATTAGATATTCGTGTTAAGTGCTCACAAATCATAAACGGAAATTTAACTGTGTAAATTTTAAGTAATAAAGTCTCTTGATAAAATATTTTATGTCCACATATATTATGTGGGTATCTAATCTAAAGGAGAAAATATGCCTGATTTAACTAAAGCTCGCTGTCCATGCCGTGGGTGTAATACGGTTGCAAACAATGAAGAACAAGTAGATAACTTATTTGGGTTAAGAAATATGGGTGATGGTACAGTTCGTGTACAATCATACTGTAGAGAATGTCGTAGCTTGCATTGCGAAGCTGACCACCCGAAATGTAACTAGTACCTAACGCCGATACACTCTCGTCGTATCGGCTTTTTTATGTTAGTTTAATTAGCTTTGTAGTTATTTAGGCGAAAAAATGTCCCAGACTTATCAAATGGACGCAGTAGAATGGTTAAAATCTTTAGATGATTCTAGCATTGACCTTTTCATTACCGACCCACCATATGAATCATTAGAAAAACATAGAAAAATTGGTACAACAACTAGATTAAAAGAAAGTAAAGCTTCTAGTAACCAGTGGTTTAATATTTTTCCAAATGATCGATTCGAAGAGTTATTTATTGAGATCTTTCGTGTATTGAAGAAAGGTTCTCATTTTTATTTATTTTGTGATCAAGAAACAATGTTTATCGCAAAGCCTATAGCTGAAAAAGTTGGATTTAAATTTTGGAAGCCAATTGTGTGGGATAAATGTGCAATTGGAATGGGCTATCATTATAGAGCTCGATGTGAGTTTATTTTATTTTTTGAAAAAGGAAAAAGAAAACTCAATGATTTGAGTGTTCCTGATGTACTTGAATATAAAAGAGTATGGAGAGGTTACCCCACAGAAAAACCAGTCGAACTTATAGAAGTTTTAATTAAGCAAAGTTCTTCAGAAAAAGATGTTGTTGTCGATTCTTTTTTTGGCTCTGGCTCGACACTAGTAGCAGCAAAGAATCTATCAAGAGAATTCCTAGGCTGTGATATTTCAGATTCAGCGCATGAGCATTTCAACAATCGAATTAATAAATAATAAGATTTTTGAATACTTTCCCTAAGAAATGATACTTTTTTCAATCTTGTCAATGTATGTTTTAAATAATGACAATCGATATACTGCTACAGTAAAAACCTTTTTAACTCAGGCATCATGAGCAATTTTCCCCTCTTTTAAAAGGGGCTATGCCCCCCGCTATGTCGAAGCGATAAATCGCTCGCTTCATAGCGGGGGGCTTGGTTTTGCATGTCTTATACGCATGTTTTTATTTGCAGATTGCACATAATCAATTTTAACGCTAATCTAATACTGAAATAGCCTATTAGGCATTTACCAAAAACGGCGCTGTTCAGCTGCCGACAACACGTAGTGAGGACCCTCACTCATTTCAATTTAATAGTCATGTCTCACGCCACATTTAAGGCGTTATGTCGGCGCTTTCTGCTGCCGTTTTTTACGTAAAGAGGAAATGCATTAAGGCGAGATCGGTCCGAGCCTTTCGCATGTGCGAAAAACAGGGGCGAATAGGCTTCAGTGTCGCTGAGCAACAACGTTGCCAGTTAATCTTACAACCTTGGAGATAGACATGACTTTTAATCTTAATAAAGAAATCGAACAATTAAATAAACTAAAAAAGCTGCGTACTAAAAAACGACATAAACCTTCAAAGCTCGACAAATACCAGTACCAGCTCAGGAAATTCTATGAAAATGGTCATACAAAAGCTGACCTTCAACTTTGGCTTGCTAAACGAGGGGTGAAAGTGCATTGGACAACTGTAAAACGGTGGATTGATAAGAATGCCTAAATTTGCCAAAGCTGAAACGCAAGCTAAAAACGTTATTAAAGGACT
>NZ_JBQKUL010000062.1:0-17401 GCF_054968565.1 Pseudoalteromonas sp. G5_S1_54_S4
TATCAACCAACTCAAAATCTCGCCCTGAAAGCTGTTTGGTTTCTAGGTTTAAATTGCTCGCATTTTTAAACTCTGTCATGTTGCTAGTATCAAGAGTTGGCAGTTTATCTAACGGCTGCATTAAGATTTTTTCAAGTGTCTGACTCCCAAACTTAATTTTATTTAACCTTTCTAGAAGTTCATCATGTGTAAGCTTCTTAGGCATTAACTTTTTATGTGACAACAACAATAAATAAAAAAGACAATAGGCCAATTTATTTGATGGAATAGCCAAAGCTCTAACAGCATCTTGCAACGACTGGGGATTAAAACCGTACGCTTCTTCTGATTTAACTCCGAGAAAAGCTAAAAAATCATATAGAAACTCAACTTGCTTCGAGCTTTCATTATTAGCACCTAATAACCCTTTATCCAAAAGGCTACTAAATAAATAATGTAAATTATGTATTGTTAAACTTTCTGCCAGCAATTTTTTAAGTACCTCCTCTACACCACCATTAACGCGATAATCAGCGAAAGGAGACCGTTTCATAATAATTTTACCGATACTTTCTATAGCACTAAACTTATCATCGACTACACCAAAGAACCGTTCAAAATTTATAACTTCTTTATCGCTAAAGCCAAGATAACGGTATATAAATAAAAGCATGCCTTTTGTATCATTTGGCTTTAATTCATAAAGTTCTATTACATTTGCAATGGCATTTTGATCTGATACCTGCTCTTGCGGTATGCGCTCAGCTAAAACTCTTACTAAATAATCCGTGTAACCATTATTAAATCCAACACCTTGATTTTTTAAACTTTTATCTTGCTGCCACTTAGCATCAGGATTATCTAGTACATGAACTTTCGCTGGATCAAGAACTCTATCAGCTGTTATATCAAGCATTTCAATATAAAAGCTAGTTAGAGACTTATCTTCTTTTTCTACACTTGAACACTCTAAAATAAAAGGTTTTAAATCATACTCATGTTGTGATCTCAGATTTTTAATATTATATGGTTCTAACTTTTTGTATAACTCAAATGATTTGAGATTAACTTCTCGTAAAGTAATAACCATCAACAAGTTAATAAAATTAATTTCTCCCATTAATCTATCTTCTTGCCAAATCTGATTAACTCTGCGAAGAATCTTTTTAAGTTGTCGAATTGAAGAGATTTGGTTTTCCACTTCAATTAATTTTTGCTTTAAGAAGTGCCAATCACTTCCCCCACGCAAAATGCGCATTAATTTATCAGCGGTTAAAATTTCCCCCTCATAAATAACAAAGTAGCCTTCCTCTATCGCATGATTAATGCTTAATTCAGTGAACTTTCGTAATACCGCTACAACATTCTGCTTATGAATATCCTCTCTATAATCCGCTGCTTTTGAGATCACTTCTGCGGCAATATCATTTTCATTACCCATTGCGACGATAAAGTTGATGTTACTTAACTTTCTATCTTTTAATCTATCCAACAGTGCAGCTATATCATTTAGGCGTTTTTCGTTTTCATCGCCTGTTCCGCGATCAACGTCTTGTAAAGTGATCAGTAATTTGTGGTTGGTTGTTTCAAGTACTCCGTTAAGCTTTTTGAAGCTCTCTTCAATATCAATGGGGCCTGCGAGTAGTGTGGAAGCAAATTGAAATACGCTGCCGCCTGATTTTAAGGCTTCGGTATAATGTTTTGGTAACGCACGAAAGGCACACATATCTAAGTGCTGGCTGATATCATCAATAATATGGCTGAGTACTACATGCGCGACACTGCCACTGGCTGCACCCCACGTTGATATATCGCTGCGTACCCAATTAATCTTGTTTTGTCGTTCTACCTTTAGCTTTTCTTCATTTGATAATTCAGCTTCTACCTTTTTAGATTTTTTGAGCTCATTTGCTATTGCTGCGACAATGCTACTTTTACCACATCCAAATGGACCACACAGGGCAATATGCTGCGCCATATATTCTTCATATTTATCACCACCATTGCGCAGCCTCTCGGTAATGCGCTTTACATAAACCTGTAAATCAGGTTCTAATTGCTCTGTGTTTTTAATTGTTGAATCGTCTTGAAACCATTCTCGAAAGTCTTTTAAGCTCTCAAGCTTTAATTCAGCTTCTTGTTTTGATTCAACTATCAATTCTTTGCTGGATGCTCTTAGCTGCTCTGATAACAAATAAATAGACATGCCTAAGTAAGCCACTGCTATAAAGAAAAATACCCAAAATGCATGTGCTATCTCAACTAAGTTTATGGCTGAAAATAAATAAAATGCTGATATCGCGCACAGTACAGCTGAAAATACTGGCTTTTCCGCATACAACTTTGTTTGATAAATAATAGTCGCTGCAATAGCTAAAAAACTCAGTGACAGAAACTTGAAACTTACAAATGCATAAGCTGTCAGTTGTTCTTCTATTTTATTGTTAGTTACATACACATAAACAACAATGAAAAATAATCCAAACAATACACTCATTGTCACGGGCGGATATCGCCAATTGAAACCAATACTTCGTTTTGCGTGAGAAATGTAAAACTTATCCAGCAGTAGCTTTATGCCAATACCGGCTAAAAATGCAAAACTATAATGCAGTACAGGGTTGGTATATAAAATACTACTCAAATTGGTGTAGGCTGTTTGTACAAAAGCGACTTTGCTTAAAAATATAACGAGAGTGGTAGCCGTTATTGCACACAATAAAAGAGATAGCCAGCGCTGAAATGGAATAAGAAGAGACTGCGACAATTTAATATCCTTATCAATAAAGTAACCTCATTAGTGTACAGTAAACACCCAAAAGCCAACACTCTATAGGAGGAAATAATAAACACGGTGCTGAAACGAGTAAAAAGCATTTATGAGTATGTCCCACCTTTCACACCAATCATGCTGATTATTCACGCATTTCGCGGCATATTCCTGCACTAATTGCGCAGCTTTTAAACACTGTTTCATATTCGTGACAGTCAGTAACTAATACGCTACAACAAATTTATATCCAAGACATAAAAACACATGAAATGAGTGCCTAAAAACTATATTCTTCGGCGCAATTATTATGATAAATAATGGATACACACACATGACAACATCTCAAGGTGCAACGCTTTCAAATGCACCAACACAAGACGCACACACGTCTAAATCAAAATGGAACCTGCATGATACGCAGTGGACACTTAGCCTTTTTGGCACCGCAGTAGGTGCAGGTATTTTATTTTTACCGATTAACATTGGTATTGGTGGTTTTTGGCCACTGATTATTATGGCGTGTTTAGCCTTCCCGATGACCTTTTTAGCCCACCGTGGCTTGGCGCGTTTTGTATTATCGTCAAAAAATAAAGAGGCTGATTTCACCGATGTGGTAGAGGAGCACTTTGGCGTAAATGCGGGTCGACTGATCTCCTTGTTATACTTTTTATCAATTTTTCCTATTTTGCTTATTTACGGTGTGGGTTTAACCAATACAGTAGACAGCTTTATGGTCAATCAACTGGGGATGGAGTCGCCGTCACGCGTTGCCTTATCGGGTATTTTAGTTGCGCTGATGATTGGCTTAATGATGGGCGGTGAGCGCTTAATGCTGCGCGCCTTTGCTATTTTAGTGTATCCGTTAGTGGGTATATTATTCTTTTTATCGCTTTATTTAATCCCAAGCTGGCAAATGCCGGATACAAGCTTGCCTGAGCTAGGCAGCTTTAGTAAAACACTTTGGTTATCAATTCCTATTATTGTATTTTCGTTTAGCCATGCAGCGGCTATTTCAAGCTTTGTTAATAAACAACGCAGCCACTACGGTGAACTAGCAACGTCTAAGTCAGAAGCGATTCTAAAACGTACCAGCTTATTACTGATCACCTTTGTTTTGTTATTTGTGTTCTCATGTGTGCTATCACTTACCGGTGAACAAATGGCAGAAGCTAAAGCGGCAAACGTTTCTGTTTTGTCTTACTTAGCTAATATTACAGAAAACTCATTCATTGCAACGCTGGGACCTTTGGTTGCCTTTATTGCTATTATGTCGTCGTTTTTAGGTCACTTTTTAGGGGCGCGCGAAAGCTTTACTGGGTTAGTGACTAAACACTCAAGCATGAGCCCTAAAGTGGCTGACAAAGTGGGTGCGGTACTGATGTTTTTCGCTATTTGGTTCTGCGCGGTTAAAAACCCAAGCATACTAGATATGATGGATCAGTTATCGGGCCCAATCATTGCGATGATTTTATTCATTATGCCAATGATTGCGGTTTACAAAGTACCTAGCTTACAAAAATACCGTAACCGTTTAAGTACCTTATTTGTACTGGCGGTCGGTTCGTTAGCCGTGTGTGCGTTACTGTACAGCATGCTTAGCTAAGCCGTATTGAGTAAACAAGCCTAGCGCATTTTGCTGGGCTTTTTCCAGACATATAAAAATGGCGCTCAGTGAGCGCCATTTTTTATTTAATGCGTTGCTATTATTCTGTATCTGGCAGATTACGACCATAGAATATTTCTTGCATTTCACGTGTTAGTTTTGAGCGAATCTCTTCTTCTTCGTCATCTGACAAATCATCAGTAGATAAACCAAATAAATACGTATTTAAGTCGGTTTCTTTTAACATCATTTTGGTATGGAACAGATTTTCTTGATACACGTTCACGTCCATCATTTGGTACGCTTCTTTAGTATCTTCTGTCATGAAGTTTTGAATCGAGTTAATTGCATGATCAATGTAATGTTTAACGCCGTTAATATCGCGGGTAAAGCCACGTACACGGTAGTCAATTGTAACCACATCTGACTCAAGGCTATGGATTAAGAAGTTTAACGCTTTAAGTGGCGAAATAATGCCACAGGTTGATACTTCAATATCAGCACGGAAAGTACAAATACCATCATCAGGGTGTGCTTCAGGGTACGTGTGAACACAAATGTGGCTTTTATCAAGGTGTGCAACCACTGAGTCAGGTAACGGCCCTGGTGCTTCGTCAGCATCATAATTTTGCTGCTCTTCGACCGGCTCTTCTGAAACCAAAATAGTTACGCTGGCACCTTGTGGCTCGTAATCTTGACGTGCAATATTTAAAATATTGGCACCAATAATATCAACCACATCACCTAAAATGTCGGTTAGTCTATCTGCACTATACTGCTCATCGATATATTCTATATATTCTTTACGTTGTTGCTCTGTTTTTGCATAGCAAATATCGTAAATACTAAAGCTTAGGCTTTTAGTTAAATTATTAAAGCCATGAAGTTTAAGTTTATCGAAGGGTTTGTTCATATAAACCAACCTATAAATTAGTGAAATCTGCACCTGCAGAATGAAAAGTTCGCGGATTTTATACGAATTTTACTCACGGAAAAAGCGTTATTTTCCCTGATCTTGAACAACTTCATGGCTGTGGGTAATTTCTACTGTTTTATCAAGCATTAATGCAACTGAACAATACTTTTCTGCCGAAAGCGAAACCGCTCTTTCTAGGTGCTTTTCAGACACATTATTACCGGTTACAACAAAGTGTAAATTAATTTTGGTGAACACGCGCGGGGCTGTTTCTGCTCGTTCAGCGGTTAACTGCACATCTACTGATGAGAACTCTTGCTTAGTTTTTTTTAAAATACTCACCACATCAACCGATGAACAACCACCAACCGACATCAATACCATTTCCATTGGGCTAGGTGCTGCTCCGTCACTGCCCGCATCAAACACGACATTATGATTGCTGTTAGAGCGACCGATGTAAGTATTACCTTCAACCCATTTTACATTTGCTTGCATTGTTTTATCTCAATAATTTATATTCATTACACGCAGACACTCGCGCGCATTTAAAATTAAATAGCGAATAAAGCGTGGTTTTAAAGGGGGAAATATTAACTAATAGCGTTATCAAATAAGTTTTTGACTAGCCCTGCAAACTCATCAATAAAAGCATGCTGTTCGACTGTGACGGTGTGAGAAGTCACACTGCTGAGTACTTCTTGTAAGTCGTAAACAATGCCATCAACTTCGCGTACAATTTGACTACGCTGCTCTGTAGATAGATCGGGGTGTTGTTGACAAATGCGTATGACATTTTCGGCAATTACATCTTCAATTAACTCAATAACCGTTGGTGCACCTGGCTTTATTTCACCTGGTTTTTCAAACAACGCTAAGTTCTGAGTTAGGTACATTATTAAGTCATCGTACCCTTGCCTGTTTAAAACCATTGTCTACTTACCTCAAAAATACTGGTTGTTTAATTTAAGCAGAAAGCACTGATAATTGCTAGCTTTGTGAGATTGCAGTACAAAAAAAGCAGCCGAAACTGCTTTTTTAGTGATTTATTACTAGTTTAAAAATCAGTTAATCGATTTTTAAACCTGGGCTTAGTGTTGCTGGCATGGTTACTTTTTCAAGTTCCACAGACGCAACAGGGTATGCACAGTAGTCAGCGGCATAATAAGCGCTTGCTCTGTGGTTACCTGAGGCACCAATACCGCCAAACGGCGCTGCACTTGATGCACCGGTAATAGGACGGTTCCAGTTAACAATCCCCGCACGGATACGACGTAAGAAATGATCGTAATCGGCTTGGTTATCACTTAGTAGGCCTGCTGATAAACCAAAGCTCGTGTCGTTTGCTTTATCAATTGCTTGGTCAAAGTCATCAAAACGGAATACTTTTAGAAGCGGACCAAAATGCTCTTCATCTGGGAAATCATTGATATTTGTACACTCAATAATACCAGGTGTAACAAACCCAGTGTTTGCTGTGTGCTCAAGTTCAACCAGCACTTCGCCACCCATGGCCTTTAACTCATCTTGTGCTTTAACCATTCCAGCGGCAGCGGCCGTTGAAATCATAGAGCCCATAAATGGTTGGTCAGCATCGTCATAATTACCAACTTTGATTGCTTTAGTGGCTGTAATTAGGCGTGCTAAAATTTCATCGCCTTTAGCACCTGTTGGTAAAAACAATTTACGCGCACACGTACAGCGTTGGCCGCTTGAGATAAACGCAGATTGCACAATATCGTGCACAACAGCAAGCGTATCTTCTGCATCTTTAACGATTAGCGGATTATTACCACCCATTTCAAGCGCTAAAATCTTACCTGGTTGACCTGCGAACTGCTCATGTAAAATATGACCCGTACGAGAAGAACCTGTAAAGAATAAACCATCAATGCCTTTGTGTGACGCCAGTGCTTTACCTGTTTCAACTTCACCTTGTACAAGGTTAATAACCCCTGCTGGTAAACCGGCTTTTTCCCATAGTTTAAGGGTTAGCTCAGCCACCATAGGTGTTAGTTCAGAGGGTTTAAATACCACGGTATTACCAGCTAAAAGTGCAGGTACAATGTGGCCATTTGGTAAATGCCCAGGGAAGTTATAAGGACCAAATACAGCAACAACACCGTGTGGCTTATGGCGGATCATCGCACGGCCTTGCGGCATCGCGTTTTCAACGTCGCCGGTACGCTCTAAAAATGCTTTTTCAGCAATGGCAATTTTTCCGACCATGGCACCCGCTTCAGTACGCGTTTCCCAAAGTGGCTTACCTGTTTCTTGAGCTATTGCCACAGCCAACTCTTCGCTATGCTCTTTTAACGTTGCAGCAAAGGTTTTTACAATTTCTAAGCGCTGCGCAAAGCTTTTATCAGCCCAGCTATAAAATGCTTCACGCGCAGAGGCTACGGCGCTATCTACTTGCTCAGCGCTTGCAGCTGATGCCTGCCAAATAACATCGTTATTTGCAGGGTTAACTGAGTTAAATTCGGTGCCTTGGCCTGGTGACCATTGACCATTAATAAATTGTGCAGGATGAGTCATATACTTTCTCCTAAATTAAACTGGGGTAGCCGCAACAAAATCGCCCGATTTCAAATGTAATGCATCAGCAAGTTCTTGCGTAAGCACTAGGCTGTTTGATCGCGAATCAAATGCCATTGGCGCTACTGTTGCTCTAAAGTCTTCAAGCTTGTCATTGGCTAACAACACCATGGTATCGCCTGTCATTTCGCCAATTTCAACGCTAAAGTTTTGTGCATTGCGAATTGTCGCAATGTTATCTACTTTTGCTTCAACGGTTGGACCTGCATCAAAAATGTCAACGTAACCATTAAAAGTAAAACCTTCACTTTTTAATAGTTGAATTGCAGGGCGCGTATTGTCATGCACTTGACCTATAACCGCTTGCGCGTCTTTACTCAATAAGTTGACGTAAATTGGGTATTTAGGCATAAGCTCAGCAATAAATACTTTTTGCCCTATTCCCGTCAGATAATCTGCCGTTGGGAAGTCCATAGAGAAAAAGTGCTCTTCAAGCCACTGCCAAAATGGGCTACTACCGTTTTCGTCAGATACACCGCGCATTTCTGCAATAACGGTTTGTGCAAAGCGTTGTTGATGCTGTTTTATAAACATAAAACGTGCTTTTGAAAGCAGCTTACCGTTACAATTTTTACGATAGCCGTTTTTTAAAAACAGTGTGCACAGCTCTGTCGCCCCAGTGTAGTCATTACAAAGAGTGAGAATATCTACCGCTTTATACACATCTAGCGTGCGCGAAGAGTGAATCACTTTACTCAAATGATAATGATAAAATGCGTCATCTAAGCCAACTGCGGCTTCAATACCTGAAGTACCGACTACTTCACCAGTTTCAGTATCTTCAAGAACAAATAAGTAACCCTCATCACCTGGTTGTGATGTCGTTTTTGTAAATGAGTTAACTGAATGCGCTATCTTCTTTTGTAATAACTCTTCATTATTAGGCAAAGAAGTAAAGCCATGTCCCGACTCGTCGGCGATGGTTACTAAAGCTGCATAATCACTTTTTTGGATTGGGCGAAGGATCATCATGAATCCGCTTACTCCCTTATATATAACGGTAAATAGGAACTGCAAGGCAAACTACGTTTGCCCCTAAAGAAGTTGAATTAGCAATTACGCATTTACAACGTGGGCTACTGCTTTTTCAAAGCGTGCCATACCTTCGCGAATATCCGCTTCTGGTATTACTAAAGAAGGTGTGAAACGAACCACATCAGCACCAGCAACCAATGACATTAAGCCATGCTCAGTACCGGCAACTAAAAACTCTTTTGCACGGCCTTTGTATTGCTCGTTTACCACAGCACCAATTAATAAACCTTGACCACGAATTTCACTAAATACGTTGTACTTGTCGTTAATGGCATTTAATAGCTCAGTAAATAACGCCGACTTTGCTTTAACGCCTGCTAAAACTTCTGGGTTATTTACAGTATCAAATGCGGCTTCTGCAACTGCACACGCTAATGGGTTACCACCGTAAGTAGAGCCATGTGTACCCACTTTAAGATGCTGTGCAATCTCAGTGGTTGTTAGCATAGCGCCAATTGGGAAACCGCCACCGAGAGCTTTTGCTGAGGTTAAAATATCAGGCACTACGTTTAAGCCTTGGTATGCGTATAGCTCACCTGTACGGCCAACACCTGATTGTACTTCATCAAAAATAAGCAGTGCGTTGTGTTTAGTACATAAATCGCGAACGCCCTGTGCAAATTCGTCAGTTGGCGAAATAATACCGCCTTCACCTTGAATTGGCTCCATCATTACCGCACAGGTGTTATCGCTGATCAGTGCTTCAAATGCGGCAAGGTCATTGTAATCACAATGAACAATGTCGCCTGGCTTAGGACCAAAACCATCTGAATAGGCTGCTTGACCGCCTACAGTAACGGTGAAGAATGTACGGCCATGGAAACCTTTATTAAAGGCGATGATTTGCGATTTTTCTGCGCCAAATTTATCAAGCGCAAAACGACGCGCCAATTTAAGTGCCGCTTCGTTTGCTTCTGCGCCTGAGTTTGCAAAGTAAACTTTTTCAGCAAATGTCGCATCAACCATTTTTTTAGCTAGGCGAAGTGCCGGCTCATTGGTCATTACATTTGATAAATGCCAAATTTTTTCGCCTTGCTCTTTTAATGCGCCCACTAATGCAGGATGGCAATGGCCAAGACAGTTAACGGCAATACCACCAGCAAAGTCGATAAACTCTCGTCCTTGTTGATCCCATACACGAGAGCCTTCGCCTCGAACAGGAATTACGCTTGAAGGTGCGTAGTTAGGAACCATTACGTGATCAAATAATTCGCGATTGACTGTCATTTTATTTCCTCTTAATTGTGTGCATCACAAAGCAGTAGAATAGGGGTGTGATTATTGTTAATAACCAAATGTGCCGGCAAAAATTAATAGCTGTATATTTGCCTGAAACTACGTTGTGGTTCAATTTTCAGGCGCTCATTATTTCAGAAATTTAGGGGGATGTCTCTTCAAAAACTTTCATGTACCCCTTTAAAATAAAGGGCTTAAGATATTATTTCATAGATAGTGAATAACTATTTGAGAGCTAATTATGATGTGCATTTACCTTAGTGAGCGCCTCTACAACGAAAAAAGCATGGCGCTTTTAAATCAACTGCACATGAATAAGTAGAATTAAAGTGAATGAATAGTCGCAAAAAAATTAACAGATTTAATCAATTTGAAGTGCCAAATTAGTAAAATTACCTGTTTTTAGGGTATCTAACTCTTTTTTAGTGAACTGATAATAGCTAAACCAGCTTTGTAATTCATCGTCTTCAATCAGCTGGTGCTCTTTTAAATTTAAATATTGAGAATAACAGCGAGCCTTTAAAATCACTTGCGATAATGGCAATAAACTATCGCCCTTTTCAACCCCATTCACTAACTGCTGCATAACACTGTTAAAGGGCAAATATTTGAACGACATGGTTTCAATGACCTTGGCGCTGACAAGCAGTGATTTTTCGTGTAGCAGTGTTGTTAAAAATAACGGATCTGGTTTTAGCTCTAATAACGCGGTGTGTAGGTTTTTATCACCTTCTTCACGAGCACGCAGTACTTTGCGCTGCCATACCTGATCAAACACTTTTAGGTATAAGCACACTAAAGCAATTTGCCCTACATTCAGTAACATGCCCAATGTAAACGCATGCATGGGGTTTACCCCGTTAAGCTGGGCAAGCGTTTGCGCTGCAATGGCACACGACATGGTGTTGTCTTTTAACCTGCGTTTTAATAACGTGAATGGTTCTGTGCTATGTGGCATCCAATGACGCACTGCAAAAGTAGGCACTACCAGTTGCAGGTTGTCTAAGCCCAAATAACGTAATGCTAATGCAGGCGAGTCTACTTTTACTGAGGTGGTTTTACTGCGCTGCTTACGATAAAAGGGTAAATTAACTAAGGTAACCAGCTCTCGCCCCAACCAACTTAAATCGTTAATTAGCGGCTCTAAACGGCCAACCGAGGCGGCGCGAGTAGCCAGTATATCGAGTATGGCGCACACGTTATCTTCTATGCCAATGGTGTCTTTAATCACAAAATCGATGTCTTCAAGACGTTTAGCAATCACGCTTTCAATAACGGTATGGAGTTTTTGACTGGTTTTAGCCTGTAACTTTTGATGTGAAGAACTTTTTTGTTGGCGCTTTTGCTGCGCAGCTACTTCTACTTCTAATAAGGTGCGTTTTTTAACGGGTTTGCCGTCATTAAGATCTAAGGTATGAATAAAGCCAATTTGCTGATTGGCAAAACTATGACCCAGTAGCAAATCATGCGCTCGTTGGTTTAGCACATTAACAATACGCTGTTGCTGCAATATGTCGGTCATAAGCTCTATCTTAGGGCAAAAAGTAAATAGCTTGCAGGTATAAGCCTAGAAGCGCGTTAAAAAGTTATCAAGTAAAGCTAAGCCCTGCTCGGTCAAAATCGCTTCAGGGTGAAATTGCACACCTTCAAGTGCGAGCTCGTTATGTAATAATCCCATAATTTCATCACGCTGCCCAGCGATGCTTTGAGTCCATGCTGTTACTTCTAACTCCTTTGGCAATGAGTGCGCTTCAACAATTAATGAATGGTAGCGGCACACCGTAAGTGGATTAGGTAGGCCTTTAAACATGCCTTGGTGCTGATGATAAATAGGCGATGTTTTTCCATGCATAACCTGTTTAGCTCGCACTACTTTACCACCTAGCACTTGAGCAATGGTTTGGTGCCCCAAACAAATACCTAATATAGGATAAACTCCTTTAAACTGCTCTACCACAGATAACGACACTCCCGCTTCAGTCGGGTTTTTAGGCCCTGGAGAAATCACAATATGATCTGGGTTTAACTGTTTGATCTCACTCAGCGTTATTTGGTCGTTACGTTTTACCAACACGTCTTGATCTAAGCGCTGAAAATACTGTACCAAGTTATAGGTGAACGAGTCGTAGTTATCGATCATTAAAAGCATGTAATAAAGTACTCAAAGTAATTAGGGCCTGTCGCAGGCATATTCTAACTGAAGCCTTTGCAGGTGTCAGTGTTTTGCAGCCCAGCAAACATAAATAGACACACGAACAACCAATAACGGTTGATTTATTTTAGATCAGCCCAAGCTCTGTTGTATGGGGACACCCCAAGTCACTGATCATTTTTATATAACGTGACGTGCATTATGCAACAGCCATTTAAGGAGTAACCTATGTTAGGCGAAGACCATTCATTAACTAAAGATTTTCCTGATTACACGCAAACTATTGCAAAACTTAATGCAAACGATGAAAACTTTGCAACCAAAGCAAAACAATACAATGAAATCGATAAAGAAATTCGAGTACTTGAGCTACAAGACTCACCCATAGATGACGAAGCCATGCAGCAGTTAAAACACGACAGAATGGTTTTAAAAGATTGGCTACATCAACAATTAACGGATGCTAATTAATTGTTGTTATTTGGCGCCTATTAAATTGTAGGCGCCAGAATTGAGTTTTCACCTCCCTCTCCTACCTTTCGCTCATCTATAATTTTAACCATTATGGTGCAAAAGCATTGCTATTCGTTTAGCTTAAAGACAAGCTGTCTTTATCTAAATTAAACAACACTATTTTTTATGTCTAAATACATACTCTCGATTGACCAAGGAACGACAAGCTCTCGAGCTATTTTATACACTAAAGATGCCGAGGTTTTTGACACGGCTCAACAAACCTTCCCTCAACACTTTGTGAAAAATGGTTGGGTTGAACATGACCCTGTAGATATTTGGCAAACCGTATTAAGCAGCGTTAAAAACGTATTATCGCAGCAACAAGTCACTGCCGCCGACATTATTGCCATTGGCATTGCTAACCAACGAGAAACCACCTTAGTGTGGAATAAAAAAACCGGGCAACCTATCTACAATGCGATTGTGTGGCAAGACCGACGCACCAGTGAATATTGCGATAGTTTACGTCATGCTGGGCATACACAAATGGTGAATGATAAAACCGGTTTAGTGCTCGATCCTTACTTTTCTGCAACCAAAATTCGTTGGATTTTAGATAACGTCAAAGGCGCTAAAGAGCAAGCACACGCAGGTGAACTAGCATTTGGTACGATAGATACCTACTTGCTATGGCAACTCACTAACGGTAAAGCTCACAAAACCGATGCTACCAATGCCTCTCGTACATTACTGTTTAACATTCATCAGCAATGCTGGGATGAAGAGTTACTGGCTTTATTTAATATTCCAGCGTCGATGCTACCTGAGGTAATGGACTCAGCGGCTGACTTTGGGGTGACTGCAAGCGAGCTATTTGGTGGTGAAATTCCAATTTGCGGTATAGCAGGCGATCAACAAGCCGCCTTAATTGGTCAAGCTTGTTTTGAAGAAGGAATGGCAAAAAGTACTTACGGAACGGGCTGCTTTTTAATGCTTAACACTGGTGATAAAGCACTAAAATCAAATAATCGTTTATTAACCACTCTTGCGTATCAGCTCAACGGCAAACCCACCTATGCGATTGAAGGCAGTATTTTTATGGCTGGTGCCACCATGCAGTGGATAGTAGAAGGCTTAAAGTTATTAGAAAACGCGGGAGAAAGTGAAGCCCTCGTCAAAGATGTTCCCTTGGATCATGGGGTATTCTTGGTTCCCTCGTTTACAGGCTTAGGTGCGCCCTATTGGGATGCAAATGCCCGAGGCGCAATTTTGGGCCTAACCCGAGACTCAGGCATTAGCACTATTGTTGCAGCTGCCTTGCAGTCGGTGGGTTATCAAACCAAAGATTTACAAAAAGCTATGGAAGGTGACGGACTCCGCCCTAGTATTCTAAGAGTTGATGGCGGCATGGCAAACAATAATTGGGCAATGGCGTTTTTAGCCAATATTTTAGGCGCAAGCGTTGAGCGCCCCACTCTAACCGAAACCACTTCGTTAGGGGTTGCTTACTTAGCCGGTTTGCAAACTGGGGTGTATGAATCAACTGCGCAGCTTGCCAGCATGTGGAAAAGCGATCGTCGCTTTGAACCAACCATGAGCAGTGAAGAGCGCAACGATTTATACGCAAAGTGGCTACATTGCATTGCACAAGTTAGACTTTCTAATAGCACTGACGGCGAGAGTGAGTAAAATCTATGAGCGCACACGACAACGAATATGACTTACTCATTATTGGCGGCGGTATTAACGGCGCTGGCATTGCAGCCGATGCCAGTGGTCGCGGTTTAAAAGTATTATTGTGTGAGCAAAACGATTTAGCCTCAGCCACTTCCTCTAATAGCAGTAAGCTTATTCATGGCGGGCTGCGCTATTTAGAGAATTATCAATTTAGATTGGTAAGAGAGGCATTACGTGAACGTGAAGTGCTATTAAAAAAAGCGCCGCATATTATGTGGCCGCTTTCTTTTAGGCTACCGCACCAAGCACACTTACGTCCTTCTTGGATGATTCGTGTGGGGTTATTTATTTACGATCACCTAGCAAAACGTGACACCTTACCCGCCTCAAAAGCGATTAAATTTGACTGCAATAGTGTACTTAACAACAGTATAACCCATGGCTTTGAATACGCAGACGGCTGGGTTGATGACGCGCGTTTAGTGATTTTAAACGCCCAAGCAGCGCATAATTTAGGCGCCACCATTGCAACACGCACCCGCTGCATTAAAGCAACGCGTAACGCAGATTATTGGGATGTGATTTTAGAGCAACAAGCCAGCAAACAGCACCTAAATATAAAGGCAAAAAGTGTTGTAAATGCCGCAGGCCCATGGGTCGCGTCATTATTTGAAGATGTATTTACCCAGCCCACACCGCACACTATTCGCCTTGTGAAAGGCAGTCATATTGTAGTGCCCCGACTCCACAATGGGCCAGCTGCCTATATTTTACAAAACGAGGATAACCGCATTGTATTTGTCATTCCTTATGAACAGGACTATTCACTGATTGGCACCACTGATGAAGAGTACACCGGCGATATTGCTGATGTAAAAATTAGTGAGCAAGAAATACAGTACCTCATCAGTATCACTAACCATTACTTTAACAACGCAATAAGCGCGGCCGATATTGTGCACAGCTTTAGTGGGGTGCGGCCACTATTAGATGACAAATCAACAGATGCTCAAGCCGTCACCCGCGATTACAAGCTGATATTAAACAACGACACCGATCATGCCGCTTTATTAAGTGTGTTTGGTGGTAAAATTACTACCTATCGAAAGCTTGCAGAAAACGCCGTTAATAAGTTAGCGCCTTTTTACCCACAAATGAGTGGCTCATGGACGAAAGATGCCCCTTTACCAGGCGGCGACTTTAGTAACCAAACATACCTTATCGCTCAGTTAGAAAGTAGCTACCCTTGGCTGGCAATCGACACCTTAAAACGTATGGTTCGCAGCTATGGCACGCTTAGTTATCAATTACTGGGGAACAGCCAAGCAATCGGCGATTTAGGTTATCACTTTGGTCATGGTCTGTATGCGCAAGAAGTTGATTACTTAGTAAACCATGAATGGGCAAGAACCAGCGCAGATATACTTTGGCGACGAACAAAGCTTGGGCTGCGCTTTACTGAAAAACAAGTCATTGCCTTGGGGCAATATTTGACTAGGGCCTGTTGATCTTGCGGATTAAAATTTATTCAAACTAGGGGCTATTTAATCGCGGCGCGAGGTTTGTGACCTAGTGGGCTAAGTAAAAACCGAGCAACAAAGAGTCAATAGACCCTAGGCAGAACCCTTTGGGCAGCGCCTATTTGGCATTGATGCTACGTTATCGCCTATTTATGGGGAATAACCACACTACATAAGCTCTGCCTTGCCTAAATACCAAAAAGACTGCTGTAAATTTAACCTTGAAAGGTCAACAGGCCCTTACACCCTGCTTGTCATAGTTAAGCTGCGATTAACTAACTGCTACAAGGTGCTGTGTTAATGCGGCTTTTTCATCAGTCGAAAGTGGTTGCTTTGTTTTGCTAGCAAAGTCATAACGTACCATCACCGTTTTACCAATGGCGCAGCACTTATCTTGCTGCCATGCTTCTTGGCGGATCACAAATGAACTATTGCCAATCTGCTCTATGCTGGTGTTAATTGTCACCTCATGGGCATAAAATAGTTCGCCAACAAACGACACTTCAACTTTAGCAATGATTAACTTCCAGTTGTGTGGATTTAGATCTGGCGTAAAAAATTTAAAAATAGGTACTCGGGCCGCTTCAAACCATACGGGGAGTACGGTATTGTTGATGTGTCCGAGTGCATCCGTTTCGCTAAAACGCGGCATCACTTTTTCAGTAAACATAATAATCCAATAATAATTAAACAGGTAACTCATGACGGACTTTATCCGCGTGTATGACAACGCGCTCAGTAATGAATTTTGCGATAACTTTATCACTACCTTTTCTCAAAGCCCGCATATTAAACAAGGGATGACATCGGGCGGTGTTGATCTTAATAAAAAAGATAGCCACGACTTATACTTAAACAATCATCCTGAATACGCAGAACAATTAAAACATATTCAACAAACCACTGCACAGTATGTTTTCAACTACATTGAAGAACATATTTTTATGATGATTGGGGCATTTGGTTTAAAGGTATATCACCCAAAAACAGGACAACCGGTTGATTTAACTCACGCCAACTATGACGAAGTGGGCAAGCCGCAATTGCCATTATTGGTGCAACAAATTTTTAGACTCGGTAATATTCAAGCGCAAAAATACGAGGTAAATAAAGGCGGTTATCCGTATTGGCACAGTGAGGTGTATCCGCAGCTACAGCATAATGAAGCACTGCATCGGGTGTTGTTATTTATGTTTTATTTAAATGATGTTGAGGAAGGCGGAGAAACCGAGTTTTATTATCAAAATCGTAAAATAGCCCCTAAAAAAGGCAGTATGGTGGTTGCCCCAGGCTACTTTACCCATACACATAGAGGCAATAAACCAGTATCAAACGATAAGTATATTTTAACCTCATGGGTTTTGTTTAATCGAGCAGAGCAGATTTATGGAACGCCACAAAGCTAAAGCGGTCAGCGGTCAGCGGTCAGCGGTCAGCGGTCAGCGGTCAGCGGTCA
>NZ_JBQKUL010000063.1:0-17205 GCF_054968565.1 Pseudoalteromonas sp. G5_S1_54_S4
GTATTTGCTTCGCTGCAATGTTTATCAACTCCCAATAAGATGAAAGCGACGGCACATAGGTATTAATTAATGCGGCTAATAAAAAGCCTACAATAAATAATGGAATACTCGCCTTTTCATCTGAGCGCATAAACACACCCGCAAGCGTAGTGTATGGAATAATCCACATAGCACGAGTAAGCTTCACTGTTGTTGCTATGCTCAGTGCCACTGCACCATAAGTAGCCGATGCACCTACCACGCTGCTGGTATCATGAATTGCAAGTGCAGCCCATAATCCAAACTGCTCTTGGGTTAATTCAAAATAATGCCCAATTGCAGGGAATAATAATAACCCTACACCATTGAGTAAAAATACGATACCCAGCGCCACAGCCACTTCATGATCTTTAGCTTTTATAACCGGTGCCATGGCCGCAATAGCGCTACCACCACAAATAGCGGTTCCAAAGGAAATTAACACGCCTGTGTTACGATTAAGTTTAAACACTTGAGTTAAAATTTCGCCAAGCCCAATTATGGCAGTAATACTGACAATTGTTAACACTAAAGAGCTGCGACCAACCTCAATTACCTGATTAAAATCAACAGCAAACCCCAACCCCACAACCGCCAACTTTAGCATCCATTTACTGGCCTTTTGTGATAACTCAGCAAACGGGTTACCCAAGGTAATCGCAAATAACGCCCCTATAACCAAGGCACTACCAGCGCCAATAAATGGAGTGATGCACAAAGCCAGTAATATTATAAATACAGGTTTATGTAATTTAGCGATAATCATAACGTTAAGCGCGAATCAGTTTATTAGTCAGTTTATGGACAACGGGGGCAACAAATATAACCGTTGGAAAGGCAATACAAAAGGCAAATAACCACGCTTTAAGCCAGATAGATACGATGTTATCGACCATACCAACATTAAATAGAGAAATAACTAACGACATAAAACCTGACATGAAAAGTGCCATAAAAAAGGCAAACACAATAGTACGAAACTTTGGATGGATCATTGAAAAGAACCTTTAGAAGGTAAAGCGATATATTGAAGTTAAGTTCAATTTATCGCTTTGTTTTTTAACTTATAATAGCGATTTGCTGGTAGCTAATACACCGGGGTAATCTTGCTCTGGTAAACACATTGCGAGTTCACCAAGGCGTTCACCTAATTGCTGTAAATTATCAGCAGATACATTAATGTGGCCCATTTTGCGACCAGGTTTTACACTTTTACCGTACCAATGGCTGGTAACATCTGCTGTTTTTAACACATCAGTAGGGATTTGTGCTTGGCCTAATACATTTATCATAGCAGTAGGCTGCTTAAGTTGCGTACTACCTAAAGGTAGGCCGGCAACAGCGCGCATATGGTTTTCAAATTGCGAACAATGAGCACCTTGTTGCGTCCAATGGCCTGAGTTATGAACTCGCGGCGCAATTTCATTAACCAGTAATGTACCTTGCACATCAAAAAACTCAATGGCGAGTACACCAACATAGTTAAGCTCATTCGCAATTCGGGTAAATGCCGTTATTGCTTGTTGCTCTAGTTGGCTATTATTGTTTATACCTGCAACCGAAAGCGTTAACACACCCTCGGTGTGCTCGTTTTCAGTTAATGGATAAATAGCAACATGGCCGTGTTTATCGCGCGCACCAATAATAGAGACTTCACGATCAAACGGGATCATTTTTTCTGCAATTATGGTGTGCGGAGCGTGCTCAGTGCCTGATGCAATAAAATCAGCCATTTCAGCCCAAATTTGCTCAATTTGATCGTCTGATTTTAAACGCCATTGGCCTTTACCATCGTAACCCGCTTGGCATGTTTTAATGACTAATGGCTTACCAAGTGTTTGAACCGCGAGTTCAAGATGCGCTTTTTCTGTAATTAATTGATATGGCGCGCATGCGACCGCGGTTTTATCTAGGAGCGCTTTTTCAAGCGCACGGTCGCCACCGGTTTTAATGGCTTGTTTGCCCGGATAAAACTTATTGCTATTACAACACTGTGTAAGTACATCATCTGGAATATGTTCAAACTCGGCCGTAATAGCATCAGCGTTTTCTATCGCTTGTTCGAGCGTTGTTGGGTACACTTCGTTTGTAAGCGGATGTACAATCTTTTTGCTGCCTACATCATAAGCAACCACATTTAAATTAAGCGGTGCACCAGCTAAACTCATCATTCGTGCTAGCTGCCCTGCCCCTAAAATTAAAATATTCATGATCACTCTGCAGGATTTGGGTTAGCTAAAACAGTCTCAGTTTGTTCTTTACGGAACGCTTCGATTTTTGCGAATATTTCTGGATTTTGACATCCTAAAATTTGTGCTGCTAATAAACCTGCGTTTGCAGCACCGGGCTCACCAATAGCAAGAGTACCTACCGCAACACCTTTTGGCATTTGGCAAATAGATAACAGAGAGTCTACACCGTTTAGCGCTTTAGATTTAACGGGTACGCCTAAAACTGGCAGAGATGTAAACGCTGCCGCCATTCCCGGTAAGTGCGCCGCGCCACCTGCGCCTGCAATAATAACTTTAATACCGCGTTCTGCGGCTGAACTTGCGTAATCGGCAAGTAATTGAGGAGTGCGGTGGGCAGAAACCACTTTAGTTTCATACTCAATGCCAAATTTTTCTAGCATAAGGGCGGCGTGTTCCATGGTTGGCCAATCTGATTTAGAACCCATAATAATGCCAACAGTCATAAATACTCCTCAGTAATGTATTTTAAAAATAGCGGACTTATGTCCGGTTTTATGGCGGGTATTATATACTTAAATGCTGCACTAATGCGACCAACAGGCAATAAAAAAGCCATGTTAAACATGGCTTTTTTTAAACAGCGAAACAATCAGTAATTAAGCTTCTTTACTCGCTAAATATTCGCTGTAGTTTCCCCTAAAGTCGATTATTTTACCGTCTTTAATTTCCCAAATACGGGTAGCAACTGATGATACAAACTGACGATCGTGTGATACAAACATCAAGGTACCTTCATATGCTTCAAGTGCTAAGTTAAGCGCTTCTATAGATTCCATATCCATGTGGTTAGTCGGTTCATCCATTAATAAGATATTTGGTTTATGCATCATGATTTTACCAAACAGCATACGACCTTGCTCACCACCTGAGATAACTTTTACAGATTTTTTGATATCGTTTTGTGAAAACAACATACGACCTAAGAAACTACGAACAACTTGCTCATCGTCGCCCTCTTGTTGCCATTGCTCCATCCACTCAAACAAATTCATGTCTTTTTCAAACTCATCGGCATGATCTTGTGCATAGTAGCCAATGTTTGCATTTTCAGACCATTTAAACTCACCGCTTTTAGGCGCTAAACGTCCTGCTAAAGTGTTTAATAATGTTGTTTTACCCACACCATTTTCACCAATAATAGCAATGCGTTCACCTACTTCAACCAAACCCTCAAGGCCTGAGAATAAAGTTTCTTCAAAACCTTGCGATAAGCTAGTCATTTCTAGTGCGTTACGAAATAACTGCTTTTCTTGTTCAAAACGAATAAACGGTGTTTGACGTGACGACGCTTTTACTTCGTCTAATTGAATTTTATCAATTCGTTTTGCACGTGAAGTGGCTTGCTTTGCCTTTGATGCGTTGGCAGAAAAGCGCGATACAAATTGTTGAAGCTCTGCTATTTGGCTTTTCTTTTTGGCGTTTTCACTTAATAAACGTTCGCGTGCTTGAGTAGCTGCAAACATGTATTCATCGTAGTTACCCGGGTAAATACGTAGTTCACCGTAGTCAATATCGGCCATGTGCGTACATACCGAATTTAAAAAGTGACGGTCATGCGAGATGATGATCATGGTACAGTCACGTTGATTCAATACATCTTCAAGCCACTTAATTGTATAAATGTCCAAGTTATTGGTAGGCTCATCGAGCAGCATGATATCAGGGTCTGAAAACAAAACTTGAGCTAGAAGCACACGAAGTTTAAAACCTGGTGCAATTTCTGACATAGGTCCGTAGTGCTGCTCTGTAGCAATACCCACACCTAATAGTAACTCACCCGCTTTAGATTCAGCCGAGTAACCGTCCATTTCAGCAAATTCAGTTTCAAGATCGGCTACTTTCATGCCGTCTTCTTCACTCATTTCAGGTAGGCTATATATACGGTCACGTTCTTGTTTGATATCCCACAATTCTTTATGACCCATAATCACGGTATCAATAACAGAATATTCTTCGTAGGCGAATTGATCTTGGTTTAGTTTAGCAACGCGCTCATTTGGATCAGTACTTACGTTACCCGAAGATGGTTCTAATTCACCACTAAGGATTTTCATAAAGGTCGACTTACCGCAACCATTAGCACCAATTAAACCATAACGGTTTGATTCGCCAAATTTAGCTGAGATATTTTCAAATAACGGTTTAGCACCAAATTGCATGGTGATGTTAGCTGTACTAATAATAGCGCTACCCTCCAAGGGAGACTGAAGTATTTAAATTGCGCGCAGTTTAAACCAAATCACCGTTTTTTTCTATGAAAGTTTATAGCACCAAACTCAAAGTAAACGGTGGCTGTTTATTAACTATAAAAGCAATTAAATAGCCAAAGTACTGGGCGAGTAAATGTGCTGAAAAGGTGGGTAAAACTCATTATTGTACTGTTGATGCAGTAAAAAAATGTTTATTAAAAAACAACTAGCATAAAACCTTTATAAATTATTTAATCGCGTTTACAGGCGACTTGGTCGCATTTTACTTTTATTAACAATTAATACGGCTATATTAACTCCTTTTATAGTATTAGAGTTTTAGCTCTACCCATGCCGACAGGCGCAACTATGAAAAAAATTCAATATCCCCTCTCCTGCATTTAAGCCTAATGTCTTATTCCAAAATTAAATGGCAGTTTATACGGCTACAAAATAAAAACAGCATTAACTTAAAATGAACAAGCTGCGTGTTTTGTGCTAATTGTCATTGATAATTTTTCACTTTTGAGCCTTTTATTGCTTTGCTAGTCTGCACGACTTCGAATTTAGTAATTATAAAAACGCCTTTAATTTAGGCAAGGCACACACAATGAAAAGAAAATTAGTATCGCTAGCAATTGCGGGTATTTTAGCTGCTCCAAGTGTTTCAGCAGTAGAAGTGTTTAAGGATGAAAAAAATATAGTCGCAGTAGGCGGATATATTGATGCACGAGTGATAAATACTCAAGGTCAAAACGAAATCGTCAATGGTGCCTCACGAATTAATTTTGATTTTAAACGCCAAATAAAAAACGGCTGGGAAGCAATGGCGCGTGTTGAATGGGGCGTAAACCCTGTTGGCAGTAGCGATATTGTATACAACAACCGTTTTGAATCTATTCAGGATGAGTTTTTATATAATCGTTTAGGTTATGCAGGACTTAAACACGATAAATACGGTCAAATTACGATTGGTAAACAATGGGGTGCGTGGTTTGATGTTGTGTATGCAACAAACTACAGCTATGTATGGGATGGTAACGCTGCCGGTGTTTACACTTACAACAAAGACGATGGTGCAGTAAATGGTACTGGTCGTGGTGATAAAACACTGCAATACCGTAATAGCTACAACGACTTTGACTTTAGTGTTCAAACTCAGTTGAAAAACAGCGCTTTTTATACTTGTGACGTAAGTAATATTACAGAATCACAATGCCAAGCAAATTTTGAGTCTGGTGATGTTGCTGCACAGCAAGTTGAATTTAACTACACCTTTGGTGGCGCAGTTACGTATAACGTTAGTGATATGCTAAAACTGACTGCCGGTGTTAACCGC
The DNA here is from genome assembly GCF_054968565.1 of Pseudoalteromonas sp. G5_S1_54_S4. Lineage (NCBI taxonomy): Bacteria > Pseudomonadati > Pseudomonadota > Gammaproteobacteria > Alteromonadales > Pseudoalteromonadaceae > Pseudoalteromonas > Pseudoalteromonas sp. G5_S1_54_S4. Next base: position 5,799 of record NZ_JBQKUL010000063.1, read on the forward strand.
GGTGAGTTTGAATTAACCTATGGCGACGGCACAACCCGCTCTGTTGACGATTTAATTTATGGTGCAGGTATTATTTGGGGCAATATTGATGCGCCAGGTTTATATGTAGCAGCTAATATTAACAAAAACGAAAACCACGATACAGATAACATTGGTCGCTTAATTAAAGATGCTATTGGTATTGAAACATTTGTGTCTTATCGCTTTGATAACGATTTTAGACCATTCATTGCCTATAACTTATTTGATGCAGGTGATGACTACGTAATTCAACCAAACTTTAACGCCGATCCTAACGATGTATTCAAGCGTCAGTTTGCAGTTATTGGTGTGCATTACTTAATTGACCAAGGCACACAACTTTATGTAGAAGCACGTAAAGACTTTGGTGATTTTGAAAGTAATAATAAACAGCAGCAAGCGCTAATGGAGCAATCTGAAGATGACGGTATTGCTTTTGGTTTTAGATACGTTCTTTAATATCAGTTGAGCTTTCAAGCTTAAAATCACAAAGTTAAACTTAAAGCCCTGCAAAATAGCAGGGCTTTTTTTCGATTTGTTTAGTTGAAACTTGAGCTATTTTTTCTTAAATGCTTTTTTTAACGCACGCGTCCCCTCTGTTGGCCCTAGAATAAGCCATAAAAAAGCAACCCCTCCTGGGACTAAAACTGCTTTTAATATTGGCCCTAGCAAATAAGAATAAAAATAAATTAGTGGAATAAAAAGTACATAACCAATAACACGTTTGATAAACTTCATGTAACATCCTTATAAAAATGAGCGTGCTCATAATATTAATTGAGCGCACTCAATTAATCAAATAATGATTTAGCCCTTTTATTTAACAAACAAGTAAAGCATTGAAATATAATGAGTAAAAAAGAAAAGACACGCGATAAAGTTTTAGCTTCAGCATGGGAATTATTTTTGTTGCAAGGTTACGATCACACATCAACAAGAGAAATAGCGATTGCAGCCAATGTTGCTGTAGGTACAGTGTTTAGTCATTTTGAAAATAAAATTGATTTATTGATGGCCGGTATGCAACAACAAATAGCCGTTATTATTAACCAAGCAAAGCAGTTAGATACGCAGCACTCCCCTCGATTAAAGTTACGTCACTACGCTCATCCGCTTTATTCTTTTTATTGTGAAAATAGTGAATTTAGTAAGCTATTAATTAGCGACATCATTTGGAGAACGTCTTTATTTAAAGCGCAGATGGATGAGTTTAAACAACTGCTTTTTAGTGAACAACCGAAGTTTGATGAAACAAAAGCAAGCGTAATGATGGACTGTTATTTTATGACCTTAATAGATGGGTTAAACGATCCCTTACCAAATGCTGAAAATATGCTTAGACAGTTAAGTAATAAAATAGCGCTTTTGTAATTAAGTCCTAAACGTATAGACCGGTGCTGATATAAATAAAGCACCGCCCACCTTTTTTGTTATTTAAATTCTTTATTTAACGATCCAGATAGCCAAACTCAATAAGCGTTATAAACCCACCACTCCACTTATGAGTAAATCGATAATTTATATTACGCCATTGCTAAGATTACATTTAAACACAATTAAGTATGATGAGTTCTTACATGTGTTACCTTACATCCACCAGCCATTTACACCATAAAATAATTTATAGCAAAACGGCTTAACTGTACATATATACAGTTAAGCCGTTTTGCTAGTACTACTCTTAATTAAAGTTTAACAATATTATTAATTAATAAATTCATCATAGGCCATTAAAGCCCCCGTAATACTCAATGCTGGATTATCATTATGCTTTGCATCAGGGTTTACTTTACTGCCCCACACTAACCAGTTACTAGTATGGCTTACTAAACTTTGCTCCAAGTTATTATACGCCTCAAGCATTAATTTATGCTCAGCCCTGCCAACAGTAAAATATAATAAGGCGGGTCTATAGTAGCTCTGTGTTTTAACTTGTAAAAAGGTATTAAGATGATTTACTACGGTCATATCGTCATACCAAGCCGCAGGGCTAAATGCAAAGTAACCATTAAATAGCATTGGTTTGGTATGCAGCGTATATAAAGTAAAACTGCCCCCTGCCGAAAATCCCGTTAATATACGGTTTTCAGTTAACCTGTAGTTAGCCTCTAAATAAGTAAGTAGCTCTTGCTCTATAAAAGCTAAAAACAAATCAGCTTTACCAAAAATTTCTGGCGAAGTTTCATGTTTAGGTCGAGGATTTGTATTTACGTCCTTCCTTGCATAAGGTGGTACAAGATCACGATTTCGGGTATCAGTAAAAAACTGATTAGGTATAGCAACTAAAATAGCCTCATTTAATATACTTTCAGGATTTAATGCTTTTAGCGCTTTATCCCAATTAGCTAAATTAAAATTACCATCTGTTTTTATAATAAGTGGATACGCTTTATTTTTATCAAAATCATCGGGGAACCTTATAAATACCTTACGAGACTCATTAAGCACCTTTGAATCTAGGGTTACATCAACAAAATCTGATACATCATTTTTGTAATAACTAAACCCAATTGTTGTAACCCCAAATACACTAACAGCAAGCAACACATTTAAAATAATCGCTTTTTTTATTCTCATGCGTCACCCATTTTAGTTAATTGCTTATGCCAAATACCATTGTTTAATTGCTCGTTTAACACAAACCCAAGCTTAGTCAGTAAATTATAACTACGAACGTTATGTCCGTGAATTTCTGCATATAATTGCTCTATCTTTAATACACTCGGTATCTGGCTCATAAAACCGCGCAGCACTTCTTGCATTAAACCTTGCTGCCAATAAAAAGGATCGAGTTCGAAGCCCAAATAAGCACTTTTGGTTTGTTTACATATTTTATATAAGCCACATGTACCCAGTAGTTTGCCACTCATATTATGTTCAATAGCGAGTCGAATCACTTCACCTTCGTAATATCCGCTTATATCATCTTGAATTAATTGTTTAATATGGTCTTTGTTTAAAGGTGTTTTATAGTCATTAAACTCATAAACGAGTGGATTATTTAAAATTGTTAATAGCGCTGCGCCGTGTTTGTGGGTAATTAAACGTAAGGTAACGCGGGGTAATTTTATAGTTTTAAACATGCCTACGCCAAATAAAGTAAACGCGCTTTAAATAGCACTTTATAGAGCGTCATTATTAACTTACCATACCGTATTCACAAGCATTAATTGAGATAAACTATGAGTGACAATTTTAAAGTAATACAACCAACTACTACTGTTTACTGCCCAAAACGTGGTGAAGGTTGGACCCTTACCGGCATTACTAATATTAACGAGTTTACGTCGGTTATGTTTGATGGTGTACGTTACACCTTACCAGCGAGAGAAATTGTAGAGGAGTTGCTGCCTAACCAATTGGCACGTGAACAGCAAAATCAGTAAGGTACTTATAATAGAAAAAGGCATTAAAAATTTTCATTATTAACGTTTTAAAACATAAATACCGAGTGGGGAGTCTAGACGTAGGTTATGCTCATCAACATGTAGCACTTCCCATTTTCTGACTACTTCTCCCGAAGTTACATGTAATATTTTGCCTTCCCTTGTGTAAGGGTAGTATCTATTCCCATGTTTTTTCATTATTTGGAGAATACCTGAGTTATCAATTTTAAAAAAATTACCATCATCAATTTTTATTGTATCTATATCTGATGCAATAACTTCAATTAACTTCCATTTAAACTGAATATCATTCTCTTTCGAATAAAGTATAGGTGAATAGATCAGCGTAATTAAAATAGCGAGACATATTATAATTTTATGCATTTTTATATCCATATAGATCGTGTGTTAATGTAATATCTGTAGATATGACAACTTATTTCTTTTTTTTAATTTCCAAATCATCTTTTACACTTAACTGGTGTTGTCCAGGTATTAAGATCATGATAAAAACAGCCACGGAAATTAATAAAATCACCCTAAGCACATTTGAAGTTATAAAACTCTCCGTCAAATTAACTAAAAGAATCAATGGCAAAACAAAAAAGACACCTAAGTAACGGTGACGATTTGTAAATTCATGCAATGAGCCACAACTTGTACATCTATAACGAGTCGTCATTAAAGATATAGTAAACCACGATAATGAAATATTAGCAGAACATTTTAAGCACTTAGGGATCATACATAACCAGTTTGTGATTTAAGAGGAACTTTTTAGTTTGGATTATTCTTAGCAGATCTCATTAATTAAAGATTGCTTAGTTAACAATCTTTAATTAATTTAGAAATAAGTCAACTATAAACCGACGACGTTACTTTAGGTGGAGAACTTGCTAAAAGTCGCCCTAAACCATCAGGTAGCTGGTCCAAATCATATTTTTGTGTATTAGAATTTACTAAAACTTCTTTCCCCTGATGATCTCTCGAAATTCCAGTGATAGTTTGGATTAGTCTATTTCCAAAGAAAGGGTGAGGTGACCAAGAAAAATCATATTCAAAAATAATTTCGTAACTCCAACCCCTTTCCATTCTTGGAAAAATTACTGAAGCCTGCGCTTCTCCAAGAACAACACCAGAAATTACGGAGACTGAAAAAGATGCAGTTGATGTTGCTATAAAGCCCGTTCCTAAACCTAGCAATGCAGAAGCTAGGTAACCACCGTGTCTAATGACTTTCTCCCATTCAGAATTCCATTTATTAGCTGACTGATCAGTTGGAAAAGTTAGTGTGTGAGAAGACTTACTTTTTAAACGCTCTCTAGTATCACAGTCTGGTGCTTTACCTACGCCCATCCAATGACCACCATCAGTCCAATTCAATCTATTATTGCACTGTATCTCTAAACTTTTCTTTTCCCTGAGTGATAATTTTTGTGATCTAATAACACGAGTTTCCATCTTAATTCCTTTTAAAATTTTGTACCTATATTCAAGAGTAAAAAGAACATTAAATATTGTCAATGTTTAATTTTCATAAAGTTGAAGAGAAGTTTTTAAAAATCTCATATTTGCCTTTTAAAACGCGTCATCTTCGCTATACACATTTACGCCAAGCTCGTCTTCATCATCAAATACCACAAACGTAATAGGCTTACAGCATACTTGGCAGTCTTCTATGTATTGCTCATCAAGGTCGGCTACATCAATTAATACATCCATTGACTCACCACAGTAAGGACAACTAATTGACTTTTCGGTTAACTGGTTCATGATTTCCCCTTTCAAATTTACATAAGGTTATAATTTCACTTTAATAAACAACCTTATATATGACAATGCTCGTAGAGTGACTTAATAATTCAAATTTAAACAGCGTTAGCTAAAATATTGTTTAACTTAATTAAATCAACTAAGCCATGTTGGTTCTGATTTAAAAAATAATCGCATTGCCAACGCTGAGTAACTTTAGCAGAGTTACTAAATGCGCCAGTCCCTTTTAATGCCCTACTTTCGCTCCAAGGCGGAAATACTCTAAAAGCCGTTTTGCCTTTATGGTTTCTACCTGTAACGATGCCTTTTTTAACTAACAACTCAACCGGAAATAAAAAGAAACCTTTTTGTATATTTGCTACTTGGTTATTAATAGTGGTTAATCCATCACTTGAAACAGCTACTAATAAATAGTCAAACTCATTGGCAAATGGAATTGGTTTAGAATTACTCAAATCCGCTGAGCGTTTCCATAGTGCTAAAAAAGCGCCAGGTCTGTCGGGTGTAATTTTAGCTTTTCTGTAAATTATACGTTTTTGGTTTAAAGTAAATGCATAGCCATGGTATTGGGCATTTTGATTATGAGGTATCAACTCATCAGCGTTTGGTAGTTTATACCCTGAGGGAGCAAAGTTGTTTTGTAAAATGATTAATAATTCATCATGCAAATGATCATTCGTCATTAAACTTTTCATATCTCGCATCCGTTTTATATAAAGTGAGTTCAAACCCTTAAGCAACTTTGTAATGAAAGAGTTTTTAAAGTTAGCGGGTCTTACTATACAAGTATTTATACATAACTAAAGGTGAACATTTTTATGAAACACACATTAGCGCTAGCATTGACCTCTATGGGGATTTTGTTTAGCTCATTAACATACGCTAAAACCGAACAAGCTATTTTAGCCGGTGGCTGTTTTTGGTGTATGGAAAGTGACTTTGAAAAACTCGAAGGTGTAACCGATGTGATCTCAGGGTTTACTGGTGGTGAACTTAAAAATCCAACCTACAATGGTAATCACCAAGGCCACTACGAAGCTGTTCTGGTTACCTACAACACTAATGTATTAAGCTATCAAGATATTTTAAACCATTACTGGGTGAATATTGATCCTTTTGACGCAAAAGGTCAGTTTTGTGATAAAGGCCCAAGCTACCGTAGTGCGATTTTTGTTGCTAATGAGCAACAGCGACAATTAGCTAAGCAATCTAAACAAGCGGTAGTTAACGAATTTCCTGAGCAAACAGTGGTAACCCCTATTCTCGATGCTAAAACCTTTTACCCTATAAAGGGCGATGAAAGTTATCACCAAGATTATTACAAAAATAACCCTATTCGTTATAACACCTATCGCTGGCGTTGTGGCCGTGATAGTCGCCTGGAAGACATTTGGGGGCGATAAAGTTACCCACTGAGTTTATAAACCCAAAAGGCTGCAAAAAATGCAGTCTTTCTAATATTTAAGCAAACTAATAGCAGACTAATTATTTATTCTATTCTCAAAGCTGCAAGCCCACTTAAAAATTCATTTTTTAAGACGGTTAAATAGGCTTCCTATCATGATGATTTCTTTTTATAGGAAACACCTTAAACCAAAATGCCATTTCAAAAACAAAGCCCGCAATAATAAAAATAAATAAGCCAGTAGTGCTACCATAAGAATAACAGGCAATAGCAGCAATAATTAATGCAGCTAAAATCAACCATTTTATGAACGCATTCATCTTTAATACCCAGTGCTTAATAACATAGTTTGAATTAGCAACTATCAGTTATTTCTTGATTCTTTAATAAAGCGATATCTAAATTCAGACAAGTAACCGAGTACCATAACCAACATTGTAGAATTAAAATCGCCATTAATAAGAAGCGTCCAAATATACTCTTTAGTATTAAAGCTGATGTATACGCTCATTACAAACGCAACAATGCTACACCCCTTAAACATCCATGAATATTCACCAAAAAAAGACTCAAACATACTTTTATCAATAGGTTTATCTTCCATAATAACTCCTTGCATTTACAACGTTTTTTAATAAGTTTGCTTATCGTAATAGCTAGCTTATTACATGTCTATTATATCGTTAAAGTTAAATGTTACGGATTGTTTCAATCGAAAAATCTCAGACACTTCCATGATTAAATTTGCAAATAAGGCATTTAAGCTTGTCCTTTAGTTTGTTGAAAAGTTATGCTTTGATGCATTAATAAAACTATTAACCTCTTTGGCTCTTCTCAACACAGCTCGGCACAAAGTGGTTATAAACATAAAAATAATAAGAGAAAATAATGACAAAACTTAATAACAATAGCGTTGTTATATTAAGCGCAGTTCGTACCGCTATCGGCAGCTTTGGTGGCAGCCTTAAACATTTCACGCCCGCCGAGCTAGGCACTCTTTGTGCAAAAGAAGCGCTAGCCAGAGCCAAGCTATCACCCAACCAAGTTGGCTCAACTGTCGTTGGTAAAGTAATTCATAACGGTCCTAAAGACGCATACCTTTCAAGAGTCATTGGGCTAGATGCTGGGTTGCCTATTAGTAGTCACGCAGTAACGCTTAATCGATTATGTGGCTCTGGCCTTGAAGCCATTATACAAGCCGCACAACAAATTCAATTAGGTGATGTAGATGCAGCCCTTGCTGGCGGAGCTGAAAGCATGAGTAGCTCAGCTTATACCCTCGAAAGTAATCGCTGGGGGCAAAAAATGGGCAATAGCATCATACAAGATGAACTCACCTCCACATTACAAGACCCATGGGATAATAACCCGATGGGAATAACTGCTGAAAACATCGCAGATAAATACACTATTAGCCGCGACCAGCAAGACGCTTACGCAGCAAAAAGCCACCAAAAAGCCGCAAAAGCAATTGCTGCAGGCCATTTTAAACAGCAAATACTCCCTATTGAAATAAAATCAAAAAGTGGCATTCATATTTTTAATACTGACGAACACGTGCGAGCCGATACCACAACCAATAAGCTCGCTACATTAAAGCCCTACTTTAAAAAAGATGGAACCGTTACCGCAGCAAGCTCATCAGGTATAAACGATGGTGCGGCCATGTTGGTACTCATGTCTGAGCAAAAAGCCAATAAGCAAGGCTTAAAACCGCTTGGTCGATTAGTAGGTTATGCCAGAGCGGGTGTTGATCCTACTTTAATGGGGACAGGCCCAATTCCTGCAGTACAGCAAGTATTTGAAAAAACAGGCTTAACCATTGACGACATGGATGTAATTGAATCTAACGAGGCCTTTGCAGTACAAGCACTGTGCGTTGCAAACGAATTAAACTTTCCTGCCCATAAGGTAAACCCGAATGGTGGTGCCATTGCATTAGGCCACCCTGTTGGCGCAACGGGTGCCATACTAACAACCAAATGCTTGTATGAACTCAAACGAATTCAAGGCAAATATGGGCTAGTCACAATGTGTATTGGTGGCGGGCAAGGCATTGCAGCCATTTTTGAAGCGCTTTAACTTTAAGTTTGTAATAGCTATTTAAGGGCTTTATTCACAAGGAGAAATAACAGACGCTTTGCTTTTAGAGAAAAAACAGGGAGCAAAGCGCTGCTACACCTTATTGCTTAATAACAAAAAGCTTACCTCAAACCTCACCAAGCCATTCGTCTACAAATCGTGTTTTAAAGTTAACTTTCTTACGCCTAATAAAACACCACCAAATGAGATTGAAAATAATATCGGTAAAAACAGTAATGTATCAGTGTTGTCTATATCTGTAGCTGGGCTGCCAATAACCGCAAGCGTATTAATTAACAGCAGTATCAAACTTGATTGCAGGTAGCCCTTGTATCCAATAGCCCCAGCAAATAAAAGCATAATAAATGATCCTGATATTGCAGGCGTAAAAGGTGCGGCGGCGAGTAACATACAAACAAACGAAAATATAACAGCACATCCAATTATTACTTTAAACATAACAACCTCCATGATAAATGGCTTTAATCCACCAGCTATTTATAACTGTATTACTAAAAATCGTATTCCACTTAACAGGTATCAACTAATTTTTAGTTTATTAATAACCCCAATATAAAAACTACCTATTCCCAAACTGCCGTTCACAAGGCTCGCCATCTTTATCCCCGTCCATTTTGGTATTTGGGCAATGTTGAATAAAAAATAATGCCTCTGCATACGAGGTCATTTGGCTACAATGTTGGCGGCCATCACAACGAAATGTTGGTGGTGTTTTATTAAGTGAGCTTGAACTCGCGGGCATAAATGACTCTAAGTTAGCATTAGTTACGACTGGTGTTTGCTTGGTATTTAAAAAACCGGTTTTATACACACTAAAACCAATACTAAAAATAATACCAAGTGTTATAAGTTTCATTAAAGGTGAGTACTTACCTGAGGTTTTACTTATTCTAACCGGCCTTGATGAAGCTTTTATATGTGGTTGTGCGAGTACGCCCTCAATACGGCAATTTACAGCTTTAGTTTTACCGTTAGGCTCAGTCGCAACCTCAAAATAGATAATGTCACCCACTTTAGGTTTACGACTCATATGTTTGAGCGACGATATGTGTATAAAGGTATCGTGTTGCAGTGTGCTTGATTTAATAAAGCCAAAACCTTTCTCGTCATTCCACGATTTTAATAATCCTTTGTTCATCCTTGAATCGTCCATTTAATAACTGTTAATTTTACAGCCGTTTTAAAAGAGGCTTAAAACCAAACAAACCTTGGCGAACCCACCAACAACCATAGTTTTCCTTATTAACTAACTCATTTTGCAAAAAAGCGTATTTTTGCTTCTTTTAATGTGCTTAAAAATACAGAAAACGCACAAATCCCAGCACCTATAAATGCAATTTGAAAACTAGATAGCGAAGAAAAACTAAATTGCTGAGAATACATGTACTGCCCAAATGACTGAGCAAAGGTAGCCACACCTAAAATAATTAACAATGGGCACACAACTAGCGTAAACCAAAACCAAATACGTTTAATACCTTTCATAATTAATGCCTTTCATAAAAAATCCTTTTCCTTAATTTAACTCACAGATTAATTAGCCAGTGAGCCATCCACATTTTATTTTAAAAGCAGCTTGTAAGATTGCCACATGAGTTTGATGTCTGAAGTCAAGATTTGACCCCATTTGGTTTTTCATGAGTTTGATGTCTGGATTTGACCCCATTTGGTTTTTGATTTTATCCTGGTTTGCATAACGCTTTGCTAAGCGGCAATAAAATAGCTGGCTAAAATTAGCGAGGAACGAGAAAAAGCCAGCTGTTTTTTGTCCGTTTAAGCAACTTGTTATGAAACTGTACTCTTAACCATTGCAATACAAACTAGAACTACCCCTGAAACAGCCAAAAGTTGTTTCAACACAAATAATGGCTTAATAAGCGAATATGAGAGCCAGCTTTTTTCATAAAGATGATTATCTTTTTTAAGCGCTTTATTAACTGCGACATAGCCACTTAAATAATGAAAGTAATCAAAAGCAATAGCGAGGGCTCCAAATGATGAGGCTAATAAAAATAATGTCTTATGATTGGTTAGCAATGTTGCTGCAAACTCTGCTTTTGATGTGAATAACGAATAAGTTAATGCGACTAAACCAAATGAGATATAGCGTGTTAAATCACTAATTCCTTTGGATCTAATTTCTTTTTCGGATAATCTTTTTTCTCTGTCGGTAGCCATTATTTTTTACCTCTTGTAACAAACTCTCCTGGATCATCTGTTTCATCGGAATCGCCAGCACTTGCTACAGCTTTTAGTTGTGACCCCGGAGAAAAAACAGGCACCGTTCTAGACTGTATTCTGATGCGCTGCCCTGTGCGAGGGTTAACACCTGTCCTTGATGCCCTTTTTCTTGTACCAAAAGTTCCAAAACCAACTAGTTTAACGTCTTCACCTGCTTGCAAGTGTTCAGAGATTACATCTAGAGTTGCTTCTACTACCTTTTTAGCTTCAGATATTGGCACGCCAGTTCTTTCTGCTACTTCCTTTATTATATCTGATTTATTCACGTCTTCTCCTTAAGTTGCATGACAGCTTTTTGAACACCACTTTGGGGGGTTATAACACCCCAAAAAGGCGTATATTACATTGCTTAATAATTCCACTAAACAACTTCAATGTAAACAAGAAATTACGTAGGCTTTAAAACACCCGTTGTTAAAATACACCAAAACGACTTTTAATAATGTTATTAGACAAAACACCAACACTGTATAAATAT
>NZ_JBQKUL010000064.1:0-17168 GCF_054968565.1 Pseudoalteromonas sp. G5_S1_54_S4
TCAAATTCCTTTAACATTCTTTAGTATATTTCATGTGCACTTTGTAACCATTAAATGCTACGTTAGATGTAACTATATTGAAGGAATAAATTATGAAACTTGAGTCTTTAGCGTTGCACCATGGTTATGAATCTGAAGCCACCACTAAGTCGGCGGCGGTGCCGATTTATAACACCTCTTCGTACACCTTTGATAATACGCAGCATGGCGCTGATTTATTTGATTTAAAAGTGCCTGGTAATATTTATACCCGCATAATGAACCCAACCAATGCGGTGCTTGAGCAGCGTATTGCCGCGATGGAAGGCGGTATTGGTGCGCTGGCTGTGGCCTCGGGTATGGCGGCGATTACCTATGCGATTCAATGTTTATGTGAAGTGGGTACTAATATTGTAAGCACCAGCCAAGTGTATGGTGGTACTTATAACTTATTTGCCCACAGCTTGCCGCGCCAAGGTATAGAGGCGCGAATGATTAAAGCCGATGATTTTGACGGTTTTGAAAACGCCATTGATGAAAACACTCGTGCAGTTTTTTGCGAATCAATTGGTAACCCTGCTGGGAATATAGTTGATATTGCTCGCCTTGCGAAAATTGCCCACAGCAAAGGGGTGCCTTTAATTGTAGATAACACCGTGGCTACGCCGTATCTGTGTCGTCCATTTGAGTTAGGTGCCGATATTGTGGTGCACTCACTCACTAAATACATTAACGGCCATGGAACCGCGATTGGCGGCATGATTGTTGATTCGGGCAAGTTTGACTGGAAAGCCAATGCAACCCGTTTTGCGATGATGAATGAGCCTGATCCGTCGTACCATAATGTAGTGTATACCGATGCGTTTGCTGAAGCGGCGTTTATAGGTCGTTGCCGTGTTGTCCCACTTAGAAATACCGGTGCGGCGCTTGCGCCTAAAAACGCCTCTGATATTTTAATTGGCCTTGAAACGTTAGGGCTAAGAATGGATCGCCACTGCGAAAACGCGCAAAAAATTGCTGAATACCTAGAGAGCCACCCTAAGGTGCTGTGGGTTAATTACGCGGGATTAAAATCAAGCCCATATAATGAAATGAGCCAAAAAATTACTAATGGTAAGGCGTCAGGTATTTTAAGTTTTGGTATTGCCGGTGGCCTTGAAGCCGGTACGCGCTTTATTGATGCCCTTAATATGATTTTACGTTTGGTAAATATCGGCGATGCTAAATCGCTGGCGTGTCATCCTGCATCTACCACTCACCGCCAATTAAATGATGAAGAACTGGCCAATGCGGGCGTTAGCCGCGATTTAATTCGTTTATCGGTGGGTATTGAAAACATTGACGACATTATTGCCGATATAAGCCAAGCGCTTGATAAGGCCTAAATTGTACAGTAAATACCTCAAACTTTTTTGAGGTATTTATTTTTGTAATCAAAAAGGAGTGTCGATACATGAAATTTTTAATTTTTCTCGGTTCGGTTAGAAAAAGTAGCCCACCTAAGCCTGCTCGTTTAGGGCAAAGGGTAGCAAAAGCATGTGAGCGTTGTTTGCTTGAGCATTACTCTGAGCATGAAATAGAGCTTATTGATCCGCTCGATTATGATTTAGACCCTGTGTTTAAACCGCACTTTGCCTATACGCAGGCTGAGGTACCTAAACAACTTGATGATTTAGCAGCAAAAATTAAAGCCAGCGATGGCTTTGTTATGGTGAGCCCTGAATATAATCATTCGATGAGTCCGGCACTTGCTAATTTGCTAAACCATTTTGGTAGTTCTTTATTTGGCTATAAACCCAGCGCAATTGTGACCTATTCTGCAGGGCAGTGGGGCGGCGTGCGCGCTGCTGTTGGCATGCGCAGCTTTTTAAGTGAACTGGGTTGTTTGCCAGTATCAGCAATGATCCATGTACCAAAAGCGCAGGATGTGTTTATTGAAAGTGGTGACGCAAATAATGCGGCAGAGCAAACATCATGGGATAGCTATTTTTCGCGCACCTTTAATCAATTAATTTGGTGGGCAGAAGGTGCTAGCAAACAACGTGAAGCGTTAGACCCTAAGCAATTAAGTAAAGACTTTAAACGTGACCCATCACAACGTAATGCGCCTTAATGGTTATAAATTTAAGCTAGTCTTTTTTGGCGTCTTCACGAGGGGAGGCCAATATTTCTTGCTTTTGCTCATCGGTTAAAATAATCCAGTCGAATATTTCGTCACTTGTGCGCCCGCACCCAGTACAGTAGCCATTCATTCTATAACATTCACCGATACAGTCTGTTTTTAAATGAGTGGATTGTTTACAGGGTGTTTGGCGCATACATTCTCTCGTAATTATTTAGTGGCGACGGGCTTTCCTACTTCTAACGAGGTAGACCAGGTTTTAATTTTTGATAAGGTTTTGCTGGTATAAACAGAAATAACCGGCGATTTATCATCAAGTACAAAGGTGGTGCGCAGAGAGGTTTCCGACTCTTTTTGTGTTTCTAACCAGTTGCTATTTTTTGTTAAACATTGGCGAGTGAGCTCAACGGCTTGTTTATGCATGTCAACGGCTTGTTGTTGGTCTTTGTAGTTTTCTTGACAGCGATAGGTCACGGTTTGATTGTTAAAGCTGGTTACTTGGCAGTTATTGCCAAATACGTTGTACTTTGCGCTCCACACATCTAAATAAGGTGTTTTTACTTTGGTGTCTTTTAACGCTTCAAAGCGATTGTCATAGGCGGCAATCAGCCCATCCATTTTTTCGCAGGGAGTTAGGTTATCTAGTTTAGCTTTTTGCTCAGTGGTTAAACTGCTACAGCCAGATAAAATTAGGCCAGTTAATACCAGCGATATATAGGTTTTCATAATGCGCTATCCTTTTGTAATAGCTATTCCTTGGACGTTAACTAAAGAATACCTAAGGGAGGGAGTAAATGCTATTCGCAAGGTGTAATTTAAAGTGAATTTATGGTTTTAACATACTGAGTGCGCCACAAAATGGCGCACACAGTAACAGGCGGTTTTACTTATGACGCCCTTGTAGGCAAGCAACTGCATCGGTGAGCTCTAAGCCTTGACGCTGTAGTAACACAATTAAGTGATACAACAAGTCAGCCGATTCGTTAGTAAGCTCATTGTTGTCGTGTTTCATTGCCGCAAGCGCCACTTCAACGCCTTCTTCACCTACTTTTTGGCAGCTGCGGCTTAAGTCTTCAGCAAATAAAGACGCGGTGTAGCTTTTAGCTGGATCGTCGTTTTTACGTGCAACAATCACATCTTCAAGTTGCGCTAAAAAGCTTAAGCTTGGTTTTGCAGCATCGCCAAAACAGCTTTGCGTGCCTAAATGGCACGTTGGCCCTTCTGGGTTTGCCAATACTAAAATTGAATCGTAGTCGCAATCTGTATGCACAGAGACCACGTTTAAGTAGTTTTCTGATGACTCGCCTTTTGTCCATAAACGCGATTTAGAACGCGAATAAAAAGTCACCTTATTACTTTCAAGCGTAACAGCAAGCGCTTCGCTATTCATAAAACCTTGCATTAAAATAACGCCAGAGCGTGCATCTTGAACAATGGCAGGGATCATCTCGCTTTTAGCGAAATCAACTTGAGTTAGGTTTTCTTGCGTTACTAGCATAATCTGGCTGCCACTTGGTTATCTATTAAAAATTGTTTTAGTTCGCCAATGTTAATCACGTTTTTATGAAAAACACTGGCTGCGAGTGCACCATCTACTTTGCTTTGTTTAAATACATCAACAAAATCTTGCATTGTGCCTGCGCCCCCTGAGGCGATTAAAGGAATGTCGCATAGCTCGCGTATTTTGCTCAGCTGCTCATTGTCGTAACCATTACGAACGCCATCTTGGTTCATACAGTTTAAAACAATTTCGCCAGCGCCTAAGTCTTGCACCCGCTGAACCCACTCTTGGGTTTTATAACGAGTACGGCTTGAGGCATTAGGATCGCCTGTAAGCTGATACACTAAGTATTCACCGGTCGTTTCATCAAAAAAGCTATCAATACCGACAACCACACACTGTTTGCCAAATTCATCGTGTAACTCTTTTATAAGCTCAGGACGGGCAATGGCAGGGCTATTAATACTGATTTTGTCAGCGCCGCGTTCAAGCACGCGCGCTGCATCGGCTACCGACTTAATGCCACCCGCTACACAAAATGGAATATCGATATGGCGGGCAATATTTTCTACCCAATTTGCATCGAGTAATCGTTTTTCAACGCTTGCACTGATCTCGTAAAATACCAGTTCGTCGGCACCGGCTTCACTGTACGCTTTAGCAAGTGTTAAAACATCGCCGACTACCTCATGGCCCTTAAATTTAACGCCTTTAACGACTTGGCCGTCTTTTACGTCTAAACAAGGAATTATGCGTTTTGATAACATGCGCTTACCTCGTTTTTAAAATTCTGGATTGTAATATGGTTATTATTACGTTTGTTATTGGTATAACTCATTAGAAAACACATAGACTGCACTTGATATGTTATATTTTTAATAAAAATGAATAGTTAATTTAATGAATGAATCTAAATGCATTACTATGCAATGAATTCTTGACTCCACTATATAATAAAACTTGCGCTATGTTAATGGTAAAAGCTAGAACTAAAAGTGATAATTCATTCTGGAAAAACGCGCAATCTTGAAACCGTATACTAAATTCATAAAATACTAAAAATTAGCGTGTTTCTTTAGAAAACCGATAGCAGTTTCGACCGGAATTTTTAGCCTCGTAAAGTGCTTGAAAAGTCTGTAATGTTGGCTGGAATTTTTTATAAATTGCATAGTCGCGATTTAATAATTGGCCATGACTTTTTACTAAGCATGGCCAATTTTTCGTTAGTATTAATTAGTTGTTTGTTCGCCTTGTTTAACGTTCATAAATATCGCGTAGAGTACGGGGATCACAATTAAAGTCAGTAGGGTGGCAAACAGTAACCCAAACACCAGTACCACTGACATCGATTGGAAAAACGCATCAAAATACAGTGGAATAACCCCTAGTACAGTGGTGAGTGTGCCCATCATTACTGGTCTTACCCGACTATTTGCCGAATCGATAATGGCATTATAAGCAGGTTTTCCTTGGCGAATTTCCATATCCATCTGATCCACTAATACAATGGCATTTTTAATCAATAAACCAGAGAGCGACAGTAATCCTAATATACCCATAAACTCTAATGGGATTTGTGTAGTAACCAGCCCAAAAACAACACCAATTAAGGCTAATGGCACCACAAGCCAAATAATAATAGGTTGTTTTAATGCGTTAAATAACACAATAACAATGAGTACCATGGCTAAAAAACCCAGTGGAATAGTTGAGGCCAGCATTTCGTTAGACTCTTTCGATTGACCATATTCGCCATCCCATTCTAGGCGGTAGCCTTGTGGTAGTTCAATGGCTTCTATTTTAGGTTTTACTCTATTAAATAACTCAGAAGCAAGCTCACCTGGCAGTGGATCGGCTTGGGCTTTTATGGTCCATTCACGGTCTTCACGTTTTAATATGCCGTCGCGCCATACGGTTTTAAAGCCATTGGTGACTTGAGCAAGAGGCAGTGTTTCACCGGTGATATTGCTTTGCACTTGAATGTTACCAATGTCGTTTATGTCTACGCGTTCTTTTTGTGGCGCTCTGACAATAATAGGAATGAGCTCTTCGCCTTCACGATACTGCCCAACCACTTGCCCTGAAAAGTTTTGTTGCAGTGCTTCGGCAACCGCTTTGCGCGTTACACCCGCGCGCTGTGCATTAATGGATGAGTACTGTGGCTCAATAACACTAATGCGTTGTCGCCAGGTGTCTTTAATTGACAGCGCACCGCCATCTTCAATTAATACGGCTTTTGCTTTAGCTGCCAGCTCTCTTAATACACTCGGATCGGGGCCTTTAAATGTGGCTTCTATTTTAGAGCCACCACCTGGGCCCATTACAAAGCGCCATACTTTGCCTTGCGCATCCACAAAGTTATTATCGATGTAGTTTTGTACCCTAGGTAAGAGTTGATCTAGTTTTTTATAGTCATCGACTTTAGCTAAAATTTGCCCGTAAGAACTGTTGGGTGATTCGCTGCCATAAATAAGCATGTAACGTAATCCGCCACCGCCAATAAGCGTTTGTATGCCTTCAACGCCGTTTTGTTGTTTTACAAACGCTTCAAGTTTGAGCATGTCTTTTTTGGTTTTTTCAATATCGGTGCCTTGTGGTAACCAAAAATCAACCACCATTTGCGGCGTGGTGGAAGCTGGAAAAAACCCTGATTTTACAAATTGAAAACCCCACATAGACACACTAAACATGGCAACCACAACAGTAACCGTTAACCAGCGATGATGCAGTGCCGACACTACAACCGATTGATACAGTGCCATGAGCTTATTAGGTTTTGCTGAACCGGAGGTATCGCCATCTTGTTCTTTAAACAAGCAATAACAAAACAGGGGAGTTAGGGTAATGGCAAATAACCAGCTGTATAATAAGGAGATTAAAATAACCCAAAATAAATGACCGGTAAATTCAGCGGTATCACCTGGAGCAAGACCAATAGGCGCAAACGCAACAATGCCTACCAAAGTACCCCCCAGTAGTGGCCATTTAGTTTGCTTGACGACTTCGCTAGCAATTTCTAACTTTTTACGGCCTTTTTGTGTACCAACTAAAATCCCTTCGGTCACCACAATCGCATTATCAACCATCATACCGAGGGCAATAATAAGCGCACCTAAGGAAATACGGTGCATGGGTATACCGCTAAAGTCCATGGTAGCAAGGGTCGCAAAAATAGTTAGCAGTAACACGGCACCAATAATAATCCCAGAGCGCAACCCCATAAATAGCAGTAGCGTGACCATGACAATCACCAGCGCGACTAATACATTAACCACAAAGTTATCGACTGAGTCTTGTACCACTTTTCCTTGGTGGTAAAACTCATGCACGCTGATGCCAAGCGGTCTGAGGTTTTCAGTTTGTTTTACTTTATCATCAACGCGGTCAAACACTTTTACCACATTAGCGCCTAATACACTGGCAACCCCCAGTGATATGGCAGGCTTAGAGTTGTAGCGCACTAACTTGGTTGCTGGGCTTTGAAAACCGCGGTATACATTGGCAATATCTTTTAGGTAAATTGTTTTACCTTTAGCGCTGGCACTTACCAGTAGGTTTTTAATGGTATCAACGGAGTTTAATTCGCCGGTGGGATCAATAAAAATACGTTGATCGCCAATTTGGGTATTTCCTGCACTCAATACGGCGTTTTGTTCATCCAAAATACCGTAAATGTTATTGATAGATACACCTAAAGAGGCTAACTCTTCTCGAGCAATTTCTACAAATATCCCCTCTTGTTGTACGCCCGTCATGGCAACTTTCGCTACACCGTCTACTTGTAAAATGTCACTTTGTAGCGTTTTAGCATAGGCATGCAGTTCATCGGGGGAGTAACCTTCGGCAGTAATTAAATAACTTAAGCCATACACATCACCAAAATCGTCATAAACCTGTGGAGTTCCGGTACCTGGAGGCAATGTTGGACGTGTATCATTTATTTTGTTTCTGAGCTTTGTCCAAATAACTTGCAACTCAGACTTAGTCGGAGAAAATTCTGATTTAATCTCTACTTTAATTTCAGATAAACCCGTAGATGAGGTGGATGATATAGTATCAACCTCTTGTAGTTCTTGAATAGCACGCTCTAGCGGCTCAGTGACCTCTTTTGCTACTTCTAGCGGGCTTGCACCTGAATATGAAACAAATACTTGCGCGGTGCGAATTATAAATTCGGGATCTTCAAACCGCGCCATGTTTTTATAGGATGAAAAACCAAACCCTAGAGTTAAAATAATGAGTATGGTGCTAATTAATTTATTATTTATTGTCCACTTTGCTAAACCCATGACTGCGCTCCTATGCTTTAGTCCAAGGACGTACTTTCATACCCTCAGTCACATAGTTTGCACCTGCACCTACAATCACATCACCTGCTTTTAAGCCCTCAGTAATAATCAGTTGTTCGCCAATACCTTGCTCAATAGCAACGAGTGTTTTTGATACTTGCATTGTTTTTTGGTCAACAGTCCATACGAAATGCTGGCCGTTTTCTTCAAAAATAGCAAAGGTAGGGACAGCCAGTCGTGTTGCGTTTGAACTTGTTTTACGTTCTATTTTTAGGCTGGCATTCATGCCAGGTAATATATTAAGGTTATTGGGTACAGCAAACGAAAAGCGTACTTCATAGGTTTGACTGGCTGAGTCGGCTTCTAAATTCGCACGTCTAAATGTGGCAGGGATAGGCGCAGCCGATACATCTTGTAAAATTACTGAGGCTACATTGTTTTGTTTAGAATCTACCGTAGCCACAATAGACGCGGGAATATTTACAACCGCTTCCATTTCACCTTTACCAAATAGGGTAACTACATGTTGCCCAGCACTGATGTTTTCAAGCTGCTTTACCGGAACTTCTGCAACAATGGCATCGTAAGGCGCTATGATTTTACTGTCAGATAATGCCTTTTGCGCTGAGTCATACTGTGATTCGGCCACTTCTTTTTTAGATTTTAGTTGCTCTATATCTCGCTGTGAAATAACACCGTCTTTTGCAAGCTTTAAACCACGTTGATAATCATTGTTGGCCGTTTCAAACTGTATTTTGCTCGACTTAACCTCATTAACAAAGTTTCGTTGCTCTAATGCGGCTATTACGTCTCCTTTTTTTACATTTTGCGCAGCAATAACGTTGAGCTTTTCAAGTTTACCACTGACCTGAAAGGCCAGTTTTGAACTGTTTATTGTATCTATAGTGGCAGGATAGGTGAGTGTTTTTGATTGAGAGCCATCATCAATGGTTATTAACTTAACAGGGCGTGGCTTGTTTTGCTTTTGAGTGCTGACTTCGCTATCTGAACAACCGGCTAACAACAGTAGCGCAATACTAATAAAATTAAATTTAGTAAAACATGGTTTATTGATCATCTTGCTTACCTTAAATAAAAAGTGCGGTGTTAATCGTTGGCATTTTTGTGTGGTTCAAAATTATAAAATGCGTAAATGTGTTTATTTTCGAATTTACCTGTAATGCTGTTTATTAAGCTATAACTACTTACTACTTGAAAAAAGCAGTAGATAACGAGTGAGTAATAAATAATATTTTAATTTCAACAGTTTATTATTGCTGTACGGTTTTGTTTTAATTTGTGTGATTTTGTAGAACGTAATAAATCAGCACCCCAATGCTTGCGTTGTATCAACATTAGTATAATTAACAATCGGCTTTTTTAAAGCGCAGCTCATAAAGATTATATTTTTGGAATTTAAAATACTTAAAGTGCGGTTTTTATTAATTAAATTGAAATATTAATTGCTTGGGGTCGGTCTTGTGAGTGTCGTGTCGGTATAACTAAATAAAAGCTATCCGATCTAAAGCATATCTCAGTAATGGTTAGCCATTAATTTAAAGACGTAATTAAAACTATGAAAAATTCCAAACATAATCATACGAGGTCTAATCCTACCATGAGTAAAAAAATCACCTTAATTGCAATAATCACTTTATTTGCACTGACGATTTTATATTTTACCGGCGCTTTTAACAGCGATGCGGTTACTGCGCAGCGTTTTGTTAATTTACAACAAGGTGAGCAAGCCCATGCGGGTTTTCGTCGAGCCCATGCAAAAGGTATTTGTTTAGCGGGGTCGTTTGAGTCTACCGGTGAGCTTGCTAAATATTCGCAAGCCAAGGTATTTGATTTAGGCGCCACTACTTTTGTTGGCCGTTTTTCTATTGCGGGCAATAATCCAACCGCACCTGATTTAAAAGCACCGGTGCGTAGTTTAGCGTTTTCTATAACTACCAATGATAACCAAGAATGGCGCGTAGCAATGAACACGCCTCCAGTTATGGCTGTTGCGACGCCAGAAGCGTTCTTTAAACAGTTACAAGCGCTATCCCCTGATCCGGTAACTAAAAAACGCAGTCCTGAAAAAATTAAAGCCTTTTTTGCCGCGCACCCTGAAAGTGCCGCATTTAATAACTGGAAAGCCAGCTACCAACCAACCAGCAGTTTTGCCACTGAGCAATACCACAGTATTAATGCCTTTTATTTGGTTGATGAAAATAATGAAAAGCACGCAGTTCGTTGGATAGCTAAACCACAATTAAGCGATGAAAACATTCAACCACTTAATAATGATTCAGCTGATGCATTGCAGCTACAACTTAAAGATCAAGTTGCTCAAGCCCCCGTTAAATTCGACATGCTGTTTAGCTTTGCAACTGAAGAGGATGATGAAAACAACCCAACTGTTTTATGGCCACAATCACGCAAAACAATTAACGCAGGCACATTAGTTATCTCAAGCCTTCAGGCGCAAGAAGGAGGCGTGTGTGCTGATATGAACTTTGATCCCTTGGTACTTCCTACAGGGATAGAGCCAAGCGCCGATCCTATATTACGTGCCCGTGGCGCGGCTTATGCTGAGTCATTTCGTCGTCGTGCTAAAGAAGTACTTTTAAATAATTAATAACAGGAAATATCGAATGAAAACAATTAATAAATACTCGGCGTCGAGTATGCTTATTCACTGGGCGATGGCGTTAATCATACTTTCTATGTTATTTCTTGGTTTGTCGATGGTACAAAGTTTAGCGGTTTGGCAAGTAGAGGCCATTGCGCTGCATAAGTCATTTGGTATTTTAGCGTTGGTGTTAGTTGCTATTAGATTAATCAATAAAGTCGTTACCACCAGTCCTGCATTACCACCGAGTGTGCCTAAGGCTCAAGCATTAGCCGCGCATTTAACCCAAGTTGGTTTATATGCATCTATGATTTTAATGCCGATTTCTGGTTGGTTAATGCAAAGCGCTGATGGCCGTCATGTGAGCTTTTTTGGTTTATTTACTTTGCCTGGCTTAGTTAGTAAAGATATTGAAACGTATGCTTTTTTCCGTGAAGCACATGGTTTAATTGCTTATGCATTTTTATTGTTTATTTTTATGCATGTAAGCGCTGCGCTTTATCATGGTTTAATAAAGCAAGATGGCGTATTAGGCTCTATGTTACCTGGTAAGCATAAATAAACTGATAGTTTTATACAAAAAAGGCATAGATGCGCTCGCACATGTGCCTTTTTTAGATCTATATTTTTAGCTTAATTTAAGCGCGTCTTCTACGCTAAAGGCACCATCTAATAAAGACTTACCTAAAATTACGCCGCCAACACCAAGTTCATTTAGCTTTTTAATATCATCCAACGAACTTACCCCACCCGACGCTTGTACTTTAATATCTGCATTATGATTAATTAAATCTTCATAAAGCGCAAAAGAGGGGCCGGTCATGGTGCCGTCCTTACTGATGTCCGTACATAAAAAATCAATAATGCCCAGCTCTACATAAAAATCAATAAGTTCAAATAGCCCAAACTCAGATTCATTTAACCAACCATGGGTTGCTGGCGCCCAGCCGGACTCTGTTTTATTAACATCAAGGGCAATCACAAAGTGCTCAGCGCCAAATTGTTCAATCCAAGCTTTAACCTGTTCACGCTTTTCGACTGCCATAGAACCAATAACCACTTGGTTTGCACCGGCCTTTAGCCAATCGCTCACATCTTGCTCTGAACGAATACCCCCACCCACTTGATAGGGCACATCCAGTGCTTTTGTGGCTGCTTGAATATGTTGCCACTGCTTTTTACTTGGATCGCGTGCGCCTTCTAAATCAACTAGGTGCAGTTTACCCGCGCCGCTGTCAGCGTATTCTTTTAGGCGAGCGCCAAGTTCAAAGGGGTAAAACTGTGCGGTATCATATTTACCTTGATACAAACGTACAATTTGATTTTGTAATACGTCTAATGCTGGAATAATCACTGTGTATCTCTTTTATTATTTATTAACAGTCGCTTATAACTGCCAATCTAGAAAGTTTTGTAATAAACGGGTGCCTACTTTAGCACTTCGCTCTGGGTGAAATTGCATACCGGCATAATTATCTTTAGCGACAATGGCTGAAAAAGTTTGCCCGTATTCACTACTGACTAAAGTGGCATCGTTAACGGTGTGCGCAAAGCTGTGCACATAATAAACCTGATCGTCTTTATGCAGCCCTTTGGTTAGTGGGTGCGCTTGTTGGATAGATAAATTATTCCACCCCATATGCGGTGACGTTAAACTACCTACATCCAGTGCTTTTACTTGGCCTGGTATTTTACCTAAGCATTGCACGTTACCTTCTTCGGTGCTTTCGCACAGCAGTTGCATCCCCAAGCAAATTCCCATTAGCGGGCGCTGATATTCGTTAATCGCTTGCTGCCAACCATTATCGACTAGGCGCTTCATAGCCACAGATGCATGGCCAACACCAGGCAAAATAGCGCGCTCATAGCCCGCTAATTGTTCTGGCGAGGTAATAACCGTAGGGGTTTTACCTAAACGCTCAAATGCAAAGCGTACCGAGTTGATATTGGCACAACCGGTATTAATTATCGCTATCATAAACACCCCTTAGAGCTGGCTGTTTGTTGACTAGTATCTTGTGCAATTGCCATACGCAGAGCACGAGAAAATGCTTTAAATAAGCCCTCTACTTGGTGATGACAGTTACCGTCACTTACCGACAAAATAAGGCTAATTGCAGCGTTATCACTTAAGCTTTTGAAAAAATGCTCTACCATTTGTACGTCTAAATCACCGGCTTTTTCGCGGCTAAAGTTTGCGTTTAACACAAACGAAGCACGTCCAGATAAGTCAATTTGCGCTTCGGCTTTACATTCATCCATAGGCAATGCAAAACCATAACGCGCAATTTGAGATTTTGTGCCAAGTGCTTGTTTAAGAGCAACCCCTAAGGCAATACCAATGTCTTCAACAAGGTGATGCTCGTCTATGTGTAAATCGCCTTTGGCTTTAATGTTTAAGCCAATGTTTGCGTGGGTGCGTATTTGATCCAGCATGTGATCAAAAAAGCCAAGGCCGGTGTCTATGCTACCGTTTTTAGTTTGATCAAGATTAACCGCTACATCAATTTGTGTTTCTTTGGTATTGCGTGTAACACGGCCTTCACGGTTTGCCGTTGTAAGCTTAGTAACAATAGCAGGCCAGCTACCATCGTATAAAATACCTTCACAACATAAGTTTTGCGCAAGACCAATATCTGTTTGGCGGTCGCCAATTACAAAAGAGCGCGCTAAATCTACGTTGCCAGAGCGCATAAGCTCGGTCAGTAAGCCTGTTTTTGGCTTACGGCAATCGCAGTTTTGTTCATCAAAGTGTGGGCAAATGAGTACATCTTCAAAGTTAATCCCTTGGCTGTTGAGTATGTCCATCATTTTGTCTTGGGCTATGTCAAAATCCGCAGTAGGGAAACTGTCAGTGCCTAAACCATCTTGATTAGATACCATAACTAGGCTATAACCAGCGGCTTGTAGTTGTAATAATGCCGGAATAACACCAGGTAAAAAAGCCAACTTTTCAAGGCTATCTACCTGTTTGTCGGTGATTGGCTCTTCAATAATGGTGCCGTCACGGTCTATAAATAAATAGGGATTACTCATGATACTTCCTGTTGTGATAGGGCTGTTGGGGTGGTTAAACCATCGAGCCAAATTTTTACTTGTTCTAATTCTTGTTCGCTACCAATTGAAATGCGTAGCCAGTCGTCTTCACCGTATAAGGTAAATGCTCGCATGACTAAGCCTTGTTCAAGGGCAACTTTAAAGCTGTTTTTATCGGCCAATTTTAAGGTAACAAAGTTGCCTTCACCAGTGAGAATTTTTAATACAGCAGGGGAGGCGTTTAACCACTCTATTAGCTTTAATTTTAAGCTGTTTAAAATGCTCACCTGGCGACGCATAGAGGTAATGGCATCAGGGGCAATGGCTTGCGCTGCAATACTCGCTACCACGCTCGAGACCGGATACGGTGCAATGACTTTACGAATGGGCGCAAGTACACTGGCTTGAGCGAGGGTAAACCCGGTTCGCAGGCCTGCCAACGCAAACGCTTTTGACAGTGTACGTAGCACTACAATATTACTAAACTCGTTTATAAGTTGTGTTGCACTTTGCTCTGGGCAAAACTCAATATAGGCTTCATCAACAATCACCAATGCTTTACCTGCAAGCGCAGTGGCAATGGTTTTTACTTTATCTAGCGGCGTTAAACTACCTGTTGGGTTATTTGGATTACAAATAAACACCAGTTTTGAGCTACCGACCGCAGTGACAATATCATCAACATTGGCTGTTAATAATAACTCTTGAGTAAGCGCGTTAATAGCCACATTGTGCGTATCAGCAGTGACTTTATACATACCGTAGGTAGGCAAAAACAGCGCAATACTATCTTTAGCTGGCTGGCAATACGTGCGTACTAAAAGCTCAATGCCTTCGTCTGCACCTCGCGTCATAAGGACATTGTCGCTTTTAAGCTCGGTATAAGCTGCATAGCGATCAATAACCAATTGTGGCTGAGGGTCGGGGTAGCGATTTAAATCTTCAATACTCAGCTCAAGGTTTTTAGCATATGGGCTTTCGTTGGCATTGAGCCACGTTGTGCCTGTTAACTTTTCACTTTTAGCCGAGCTGTAAGCAGCAAGCGCTTTAATATTATCGGGTAATAAGCTGGTTGCTTGGGCGCTCTCATTGCTCATTGTTTATTGCCTCTAAACGAATTGAAACCGCATTAGCATGGGCATCAAGGCCTTCTGCGTCTGCCAGTGGTAAAATAGCTTTTGAAAGCTCTGTTAAGCCACTTTTACTAATAGTTTGTACTGTGTATGTGCGGAAAAAATCAAGCAAGTTTAAGCTTGAGTATGTCGCGCTATAACCGTAAGTAGGTAATACGTGGTTAGTACCCGATGCATAATCGCCAGCCGATTCTGGTGTGTAGTCGCCAACAAATACTGAACCTGCATTTTTAACCGAATCAAGGTACGGGGTTGCATCTGCCAGCTGTAAAATTAAGTGCTCTGGCCCATATTGCGCTGATACATCAAATGCTTGCGCTATTGAATCCACTAAAATAAGTGACGAATTGGCCAACGCTTGTTCAGCGGTGTCTTTTCGGCTTAAGTTAGCTAATTGACGAGTAAGCGCGTCTTGCGTTTGTTTAATAATAGTTTCGCTGTTACACAATAAAATAACTTGCGAGTCGGCGCCATGCTCTGCTTGTGAGAGTAAATCGGCCGCAATAAACTCTGGATTTGCTCGTTCATCTGCTATCACTAATACTTCAGATGGACCTGCTGGCATATCAATCGCCATTCCTGGAATTGTTTGTGCAACTAACTGCTTTGCCATAGTCACAAAGCTATTACCTGGGCCAAAAATTTTATTCACTTTAGGTACTGATTCTGTGCCGTAGGCCATTGCAGCAATCGCGCCTGCACCACCGCTTTCAATAATAGTGGTGATACCACATAATTTAGCAGCATATAAAATAGCAGGATTTATTGCTTTATCGCCTTGTACGGGGGTAGTGAGTACCACGGTTTTTGCACCGCTTAACTGCGCCAATACGCCTTGCATTATAACTGACGATGGCAATGGCGCACTGCCACCGGGTACATAAATACCGACCGCTTCGATGGCTTGATATTTCAGTTCACATTCAACGCCTGGTTGAGTCGATAACTTAATATCTTTAGGCAGTTGCGCTTGGTGAAAACATTTTACATTTGCATAAGCGGTGTCAATTGCATACTTAAGCTCAGGGCTTAGCATTTTCTCAGCGGCATTAATTTCATCAAGTGGAACACGTAAACGCGGCTCAGCTCGGTTATCAAACTCTTTTGCTAACGCCAGTAATGCAGCATCGCCTTGTGCATTTACTTTTGCCAAAATAGTTTGGCAAATACTTTCTACTTTTTCACTCGCTGATACAGCAGGGCGCATCAGCGCCGCTGCTTGAACCTGTGATGATTCTTCATTCCAACGAAGCATGGCTGTTACTCCATCATTTTTTCAATTGGCATAACTAAAATAGAATTCGCGCCGAGTGCTTTAAGTTGCTCCATGGTTTCCCAAAATAACGTTTCGCTACTTACCATGTGCAATGCTACATATTCGTCAGATCCTGCTAGTGCAAGTAATGTAGGTTGACCAGAACCAGGCAGGATTTCACAAATTTCATCCAGCTTGTCTTTTGGTGCGTGTAGCATGATGTATTTGCTTTCTTTGGCTTGCTTAACACCACGCAAACGCGGCATCAATTTATTGATAAGCGCGAGTTTGTCAGCATCTTGCAATTGAGTGTTTTGAATCAAACAGGCGTTTGACTCTAAAATCGTATCACCCTGCATTAAGCCATTGGCTTCAAGGGTTGCACCTGTTGAGACCAAATCACAAATGGCATCAGCAAGACCAGCACGCGGCGCCACTTCAACAGAGCCTGTGAGCATAACAGTGCTGGCGTTGATGCCTTCGCGTTTTAAATATTGGCTTAAAATTTCAGGGTAGGTGGTTGCAATACGTTTGCCTTCAAACCAGCTTTTGTCTTGCTTACCTAGTTCTTGTGGCCATGCAAGTGCAAGACGACAGTAACCAAAATCTAATTTTGATAATTTAGTTACTTCGCTTGGAACGCCTTGGCGCTCTCTTTCTGCTTGTACTTCAACTAAAACGTTTTCGCCAACAATACCTAAGTCACATACACCGTCCATAACTAAACCTGGGATATCGTCATCGCGTACACGTAAAACGTCAATTGGCATGTTGGTTGAGTGTGCTATAAGGCGCTGCTCGCGAAGGTTGAGTTTTACACCCAGTTGCTTAAGCAGATCTTGACAATCTTTAGATAGGCGGCCGCCTTTTTGGATGGCGATACGAAGACGATTACTATTATTCATTACTCATTTTCCTTTAATTTAAAAACTAAAAACCCCGAGGGAAACCTCAGGGCGAAAATGAATCTTGGTATGTTGATTCGCCAGAGGTTTCCTTTTAGGAACAACCTCTCAGCGAAAGACCTGACAGGTTATTCCGATGAATGATGGTGGTGATGTACTGCTGTCAGAGTGTTGCGCATTTTTTATCCTGTTTAGCTATTCGTTATTATGTTAACGCTTAGCTGCTGTTTGTTTAATAAATTTCGCATTTATAAAAACACATAAACCAATAGCATGGCAAGAAAAATTTTCTTAAATTAAAGAATACCTTATAACTGTCGATAATAAC
>NZ_JBQKUL010000065.1:0-16817 GCF_054968565.1 Pseudoalteromonas sp. G5_S1_54_S4
TTTTTAGATGCTGTTGTTGATTAAAACTCTAATTCATCAATAGCAATACTATCAGCAAAATAGTCGAGCTCCTGTAGTTCTTTGCGCAAACGTTGCTTATCTTTTATTGCTTCTATTTCGCGCCATTTTCTTTTTTTATTTTTTTGAGAGGTTTTTTTCGATGTATCAGAACCTTCTAATATCTCTATTATTTCGTTTAGGCTATCCATTGATTATCTCCTATTGACCACTTTTTGAACCTCGGCAGTATCTATACCACAGCTATTAATAAAATAGAATATAAATGTGACGAAACTGTTACTGATGGGTGGTATTTTGATGAAGATCAATACAAAAAGAACGTAAATGGGGACAAGTCGAGTATTTAAAGTAAATCGCAGGCATAAAAAAACGCCGCTAAAAGCGACGTTTTTTAACTCATTAAACAGCTGTTAGTTACATCGCTTTAAAGCGTGCCTCTAGTTGCTCTTGCGCATCTGCAAATGAGCGAATACCTTCAGCTAGTTTCTCAGTGGCCATAGCGTCTTGGTTATGTAACCAACGGAACTGTGCTTCGCTAAGTGGCTCAGGTTTTGGCTCTTTAGCAATGTCGCTCTCTAGTAAGTACTCTTGTGCGTCTTCTAAATTACCTAGCTCTTCTAAAAGATTAGGACTAATTGTTAGCTTATCGCAGCCTGTAAGGGCAATAATTTCACCGGTGTTACGAAAGCTTGCGCCCATAACAACCGTTTTGTAATCGTGACGTTTGTAAAACTCAAAAATACTACGCACCGATTGTACGCCAGGATCTTGTAGCGGGTCGGTTGGTTTTTCCATACCGTTTGCTACGTGCCAATCTAAAATTCTGCCAACAAATGGCGAAATTAAAAATACGTTTGCATCAGCACAGGCACGGGCTTGAGCATCACTAAATAAAAGCGTTAAGTTACATTTAGTGCCTTCTTTTTCTAACTGTTCTGCGGCTTTAATGCCTTCCCAAGTAGAGGCAACTTTAATTAAAATCTTGTCTTTGCTTACACCTTCTTTCTCGTAAAGGCTTAGTAAAGTATGTGCTTTATTAATTGTTGCTTGGGTATCAAATGATAAACGTGCATCAACTTCAGTAGAAATATAACCCGGAACAATTTCGCTAATTTCTTTACCGAGTAACACTGCAAAATAGTCACAAGCCAGCTCTAGTTGTTTTGCAGGCTGTTGCTCGGTTTCTTTAGCGTATTGCCATGCTTTATCTAGATAAGGTTTGTAAGCTTCAATCTCGCTCGCTTTTAAAAGCAGCGATGGATTGGTAGTCGCATCTTCAGGTTGATGTTTTTTTATGGCTTCTATATCGCCCGTGTCGGCCACGATAGAAGAATGTTGTTTAAGCCTTTGTAGAGCGCTAGTCATTTGCTTTTCCTCATTCCAAGCAAGTTAAAAGAAAATCTAAACTACCTTAATATAGCTATACTGCAACAGTGTGACAATGCTTGATAGGTCTTATGTCCTTATCAATGAAAAAACGGTAACGGTTGAGTTTTAGGTAGGATAATTTTAAACAAAACGTGCTTTTCGTCTCATTTAATGTTGAAATTGACATTAAATAATTTACAAGTCAATAGCTAACTATGATCACTGTTATTTCACCAGCAAAGAATCTTGATTACGACACGCCACCCGCAACAGATAAGTTCACTCAACCTGAATTACTTGAGCACAGCGAAGCGCTCATGAAAGTATGCCGTGAACTAACTCCTGCGCAGATTGGTAGTTTAATGAAAATTAGCGATAAGCTCGCGGGCCTTAATGCAGCACGTTTTAGTGAGTGGGCGCAACCGTTTACTACGAGTAATGCTAAACAAGCGGTGCTTGCCTTTAACGGCGATGTATACGGCGGGTTAGATGCTAATACCCTCACTACTAAGCAGCTTGATTACGCTCAAGACCATTTACGTATACTTTCGGGATTATACGGATTATTAAAACCACTTGATCTAATGCAAGCCTACCGCCTAGAAATGGGTACAAAGCTTGAAAACAGCCGTGGTAAAAACCTATATGAGTTTTGGGGCAGTATTATTGCTAATAAACTTAACGACGTTTTAGCGGCACAAGATGCACAATACTTAGTTAATTTAGCGTCTAACGAATACTTTAAAGCGGTAGATAAAAAAACGCTTAACGCACAAATTATTACGCCACATTTTAAAGACTGTAAAAACGGTCAATATAAAGTGATTAGCTTTTACGCTAAAAAAGCGCGCGGCATGATGGCGCGTTACCTTATCGAAAACCAAGTCACGCAATTAAGTCAGCTTAAAGAGTTTACCGTGGCCGGTTATTACTTTAGCTCAGAAGCAACCACTAAAGAACTTGAACCGGTATTTTTGCGCGAAGAGCAAAGCTAAATTTAGCGCTATTTGCAGCTAAACACATACCCAAAAAGCTATGCATTGCATGGCTTTTTTTATACTGGCGCTATTTTTGCAAACCTTAGGTTATTAATAGAAACTAAGGTATAAAATAAATGCTCTCAATTCCCTCAATTACAGAAGCCGAAAAACTTATAGAAGAGAAGCTCGGCGGTTGGTTTGATGTTGTTATAAGTCATATCCCTAACTTTATAGTCGCGGTGATTATTGCCATTCTATTTTCATTTATTGCCCGCCTTGCAGGCAAAGGAATGAAAAAAGTATTGCGTCGCTCGCTCGATTCTACTCAAATTGCTGACTTAATGGCCTCCATTTTTAAAGTTATTGTTCTGAGTGTCGGGGTCTTTATTGCCCTTGATTTTATGGGCTTAAAAAGTACCGTTACGTCACTGCTTGCGGGTGCAGGTATTGTTGGTCTCGCCATTGGTTTTGCTTTTCAAGATATGACCGAAAACCTAATTGCGGGTATTGCTATGGGTATTCGTAAACCGTTCAAAGCGGGTGATGTTATCGAGACCGATAACGTATTTGGTTCAGTGCATTCAATAAACTTGCGCAACACACTAATAGAGAGCTTTTACGGGCAGTTGATACTGGTTCCTAATAAAATACTATTTAGAAATGTACTGCGTAATTACAGCACTTTAGGGGTCAGAAGAATAGAGGTACCTGTAGGTATTTCTTACGCTGATGATATAGAAAAAGCCAGTGAAGTTATTGTCGAAAAAATTAATCAATTTGACTTTGTGATCCGCAAAAATGAGACCGCGGTGTACGCAGAAGGCTTTGGTGATAGCAGTATAAACTTACTGGTATGGTTTTGGATTAAATACCCTGGTGAGCCCGATTTTATGACGGTGCGTCACAAAGGGGTTGTGGCAGTAAAGCAAGCACTCGATGCTGCTGATATAAGTATTCCGTTTCCTATTCGTACGTTGGATTTTGGTATTAAGGGCGGTGAAAAACTCGATGCCATGATAAGCGATAAAATAAGTCAGCATTCGACTAAAAGTGAAAGCAATGGCAGCGATAGCTCAAACTAGATTGAGTAAGCTGAGTGGGAAATAAATTCCCACTTACAGCGCGTTTTTACAATCAAATATTAGTGATTTATATTTCTACCATAAACAATAGAATGAATTTAATGGGTTAATAGTACTATGTTCAGACGTTTGGTATCATTAGAGGAGAAATGATGTAGAGTAACTATTATTTATAGTTTTCCCCATACTGCATATAATAGGGATAGTTTAAGACTACATTAAATACACATTATAAAGAGGGCAGTATGTCAAATAAGCCTAAAAAGTCTGTTTTAATAACCGATCTAGATAATACTTTGTTCGATTGGTTTGACATTTGGTGTGCGACTTTTATCCCAATGCTTGAAAAGGTTGTTGAAATATCTGGTATACCTAAAGAAGTGTTAATTCAAGAGATAAAGCCTATACATCGGAAACATGGAACTGCTGAGTATGCATTTATTTTAGAGGAGTTACCTTCTTTAAAAAATATGTATGGCTCTAGAGAAAATATTATAGAGGCACTTAATCCTGCAATTCATTTGGCTAGGAGTAACAGAATTAAACATATGAGATTATTTTCTGGTGTTTATGATACTTTAACTGAGTTGAAATGCAGACGTGTAAGGGTTATAGCTTATACAGAATCAAAAGAGTGGTATACCAAATATAGATTGCAACGTTTAGGATTAGATTTTTTTATTGAGAGGGTTTACTCACCAAGAGATCATCAAGAAATCCCTATTAATGATGGCGAACGTACTAAGTTAAGTTTCGCAAATATTAAATTTTTAAATACACCCGTTAACGAATTTAAACCGAATCCCAAATTATTATTAGATATAATAAATGAGCTAGATGTTGAAAAAGATGAATGTGTTTATATCGGTGATTCAGAGATAAAAGACATAGATATGGCTAAGGATGCAGGTGTTACATCTGTATTTGCGAAATATGGTGTAGGGCATTTTGAAGAAAGGCCAGATGATTATAATTTGCTTCGAGATGTAACTCATTGGACATCTGAGGAAGTTGAAAGAGAAAGAGCTCTTAAAGAGAAGGGAGTAAGACATAAGGCTGATTTCTCTATTAACAATTTTTCAGAACTTTTAGACATAATTGACTTTCGTAGATAAACCGGTGATGAAATTAATGAGCAATGAGTTAACAATAAATGAGCGAACAACGCATCTAGTTGAATATTGGAAACAGACCACCTTAGTTCAACAGCATTTTAATGATATATCGATGAAAGTAAGAAATTTTGCAATCGTTATCTTCTCTGGTTTTTTAACAGGTGTTGCATTATCTATTCATAAGGGAATTTTTGTTGATTTCTTCGGCTTGAAATTATCAGCGGGCATAATATTCTCGGTTGCAGGTGCCTTCGTCACTCAGCTAATACATTTTATGGATACCTATTGGTACCATGTATTCCTTAAAGGTGCAGTTGGTACATCGATGAAAGTTGAAAAAGAGATAAATGAAATATTAGGGATAAGCCAGCTAGCAGATGGTATAACTAGTCAAAGCCAAAATGTTTCTATTTTATCACTATTCGGGTTAATTCACTTACCTATAGGTACTCAGTCAAGTAGCACAACAGATAAGAATAAATACAGGTTTTTTCTTTTTAAAGAAATTAAGGTTGATAGTACTTTAAGACATAAAATCTTTTACAGATGGTTAGTCGTCATTATTTTGAGTACTGGTTTTGCTAGTTTATTTATAACGATACCTGAGGCAAAAAATATTAAAGATAATTCAATTCAACCACAGACTAGTATAACGCGGGGGGGAAAAAACTCTTTTAGCGCTACCTAAAGATGTTGAACTTCTTAAAGTTGCTGAAAAAGCTGAAAAAGCTGAAATTATTAAATAAGTATTACATCATTTTTATCTATGGATATATTAAATCGCAACATCGTACATATTTATGTAGATGTTGCGTTGAGAGTAGAAGTTCTGAGAATGATCTAAGACGAGTATTTTAAATAATAGCGATGTTATTTTTAATGCGTTTAACTCCATCCATATTTTCTAAAAATTTTTGTGCAAGAGCACGTTCAAAACCGTTATTAGCTTTGCCTTTAAGTTCAACGTCGCCATTTTCGACCTGTACGTTCAAATTTTCTAATTCTAAATTTGGATTAGTACGTAACTCATGAGTAATAGATTGTTGTAAATTAGGTTGTGTGGCCACACTACTTACTACTGCTAAATGCGTTGCTGCACTAACTTTAAAAGCAGAGACTAATAAAAATAAACAACAAAACGAAATAAAACCGATAGTAAATTTAATGCGACTCATAACTATATCCTTAGTGTTTTTGAAAAAGCAGCGCCGTTACTCGGCGTTTTAATACTCATACACTAGCTTGGGTTACAAGTTTCATTCCAAAATTAACCATTTGAAATAATTAGATATTTTATTAAGTAGTTATTCAGCTAAGTAGTTTTTACATATTACTCTGAATTGCTTACTCACTGTTTTTAAGCCACAAAAAAGCCGACAAACGTCGGCTTAATCAAATGTATTAAAGCTAAAGCTATTTTTTCTTTTTAGCTTTGGCTTTTTTCTTCGCTTTCATTTTTACTGGATCTTTACGCTTTTTAACTGGTGGCTTAGCTTCTTTATGTTTTGGCTCTAATCCTTTAAATACACGGCGTTTTAGCTTCTGCTCTATGTAACGTTCTACTTTGTAAAGGATGCCAATATCGTGCGCTTCAATTAGTGAAATCGCTATGCCTTTTTTACCCGCGCGGCCTGTACGGCCAATACGGTGTACGTAAACATCTGCAGTGCGAGGCATATCAAAGTTAATTACGTGGCTTATATCAGCTACATCAATACCACGCGCGGCGACATCGGTCGCGACTAAAATGCGGGTTTTGCCACTGTGGAAATTTTCCATAGCTTTCATGCGTTTATCTTGTGGCATTTCACCACGTAACCACGCAGCTTTTACGCCGTTATTAGTAAGCTCACCAATAAGGGTTTCAAGACGCTCACGGGTTTTTACAAACACAATCGCTTTACTAACATCAGGGCCATTTAAAGTGTTAACTAATAGCTCTAGTTTATGGCGGTAGTCGTCGGCTAAATGAACCCATTGATGAATTTTAGCTTTTTCTTTGCGTGATGATTCGGCTTCAAGTAGCGCGGGGTCGTTTAAAATACGCTCAGCAAATAATTCTACGCTATCGCCCTCAAGGGTGGCTGAGAATAAAAAGCACTGACGGCGGTTCTTAGCTTCATCACAAATGCGCAGCATTTCTTTACGAAAACCCATGTCGAGCATGCGGTCGGCTTCATCAAGAATGAGCATTTCTACGTTTTCTGCATGGAAGTTTTCGGTTTCTAAATATTCCATTAAACGCCCAGGTGTGGCGATTAAAATGTCATTATTATTTTCAAAAATTTCTTTGTGTGTACCGTAGTTTATACCGCCGGTAACCACCCCAATTTTTAACTGGGTTTGTTTTGCAAGTAACTCACATTGTTCATGAATTTGATAAGCAAGCTCGCGCGTTGGGGTCATAATTAATACCCGTGCAAAGCCCGGGTCACGACGTGGGAAATCCATTAAATATTGAATTGCCGGAATTAAAAATGCCGCCGTTTTACCTGTACCTGTTGGTGCCGACGCTAAAATATCGCGTCCTTGCAACGCCTCAGGAATGGCTTGTTGTTGAATGCTAGTGGGGGTTTCATAGCCCATTTTATTAATAGCATTGAGTAGCTTATCATCAAGATCAAATTCAGAAAATTGCATAGAGTGTCAAAAATAGGGGACAATTGCCGTTAATTATACGCACTTAAACCTGCTTGGTGAATGAAAAGGTGAAAAAATGTCTGGTTTTGCATTTAAACAATTTAAGGTTGAGCACGACCAGTGCGCCATGAAGGTCTCTACCGATGGTATTTTACTGGGCGCATGGGCTGATTTAAGCCACGCAAATACGTTACTTGATATAGGAACAGGCACAGGGTTACTGGCTCTAATGTGTAAGCAACGAGCGCCACATTTAAAGGTGAGTGCGGTTGAAGTTGATGAAGCCGCCTACCAGCAGGCTTTACAAAATTGCCAGCAAAGTCCTTGGCGAGATATTAGTATTTACCATCAGCCTATTCAGCAGTTTGAGGCTGTGGGTTTATTTGATTGTGTTATAGCTAATCCGCCTTATTTTAATCACAGTTTAAAAGGTGATAATGCAGCGCGAAATACCGCTCGCCATACCGATGGTTTAAGTTTTGCAGAACTGCTTGGTGCGTTTAGGCATCTAAGTCATCAACATTCGCGTTTTAATCTTATTTTACCCACCACTGAGGCGCAGTTATTTATAACATTAGCACAGCAGCAAGGGCTGCATTTAAATCGTCACTGCAAAGTACAAGCTATGCCAAATAAGCCCTTTAGCCGCAGTTTGATGACTTTTAGTTATGATGATGGCGAAGTAAGTAAAAGCACCCTATGCATAAGGGAGTTAAGTAATGCTTACAGTCAAGACTACATTGCACTGTGCAAGGCGTTTTATTTAAATATGTAATACCACGCTGTATGCCTAAAGCATTTTTACGTAGAGTGTTTTATAAAGGGTTGTTAGTATGGCACCATTATTGACTCATATTTAAAGTAATTTGATGAATTTATTAACTAAAAAATCAAAAAAAATACTATTACTAGCCCTTTTAGCGGGCAGCTTATTTAACACCTCTGAGGTTTTTGCTAACCCCACACCGGTTGGGCTTTGGAAAACTATTAACGAAGAGACCAACGAGGCTAAGTCGTACGTGCGCATTACTGAGCAAGATGGCGTGCTGACTGGTAAAATTGAAAAAATACTTAATAAAGCCAAGCAAGATGCACTTTGCACCGAGTGTGATGGTGATAAAAAGAATCAACCTATGTTGGGGATGACCATTATTGAAGATGTGATCTATGCGGGTGACGGTAGTTGGGAAGACGGTGAAATACTCGACCCAAATAACGGTAAAACCTACAGCGTGCGTTTAACACCGCAGCAAAATGGCGAAAAACTTGAAGTGCGTGGTTATGTGGGCTTTTTTTACCGTAACCAATACTGGTTAAAAGTAGAATAGTTAAGAATTAAAAAGCGCTGCATGGCAGCGCTCTTTGCAATAGTGAGTTATAGGGTTTCAGCGTACTCTGTCATCACTTGTTCTACCCACGTGGCAATACGCTCGTCGCTTAGTTCGTACTGACTGTCTTCGTCTAATGCTAAACCTACAAACTGTTTACCGTCTTCGGTAAGTGCTTTTGATGCTTCAAATTCGTAATTACTGTCGTTCGGCCAAAAGCCTAATTGAGTAATGGCTTGGGCATTTATTTCGTCGTGAAGCATGCCTAATGCGTCTTGAAACCACTGGCCATACCCTTGCTGATCGCCCATGCCAAATAAGGCTATAGTTTTACCATTTAGGTCAACGTCTTTTATGTCGTCCCACTTTGATTCCCAGTCTTCTTGAATTTCGCCAAAGTCCCACGTAGAAATACCAAAAATGATAAAGTCATATTGCTCAGCGTTTTTAAGCGGCTCGTCTTTAATATTATGTAAGCTGACAATGTCGGCGCCAATAATATCGCGTATTTTTTCTGCCGCCATTTCGGTATAGCAGGTAGTAGAACCAAAAAATAAACCAATCTGCATCGTATTTATCACTGTGTAATTGCCTGTTATGATAGGCTCAAGTTTACCGTAAGGTATTTTTAATTGATACCTTCTCCCGTGGTATTACCAACATGAGATCACAACGTGACAACGCTATCTGACGATTTACCTGAACAAAATACTGAGCTAAGCAGCAATAGCGACTTTTTAGAAACCTTTTTAGATAGCCTCTATTTAGAGCAAGGCGTGAGCGAAAATACACTGAGCGCCTATCGCAGTGACCTAGATAAGTTTTGCCAGTTTTTAAAAGGCGAAAATTTAATGACGGTAACCAGCCTAGATGTTGAAAGTTACCTAGCACACCGCGTTGATTTAGGGCTAAAACCACGCAGCACTGCGCGAAGTATTAGTGCATTAAAACGTTTTTATCAGTACTTTGTGCGTGAAAAAATAATTAGCGACTCACCTATGGTCAATATTGCTCAGCCAAAGGCAGGGCAGTCGTTACCAAAAACGCTATCTGAGGCCGAAGTAGAAGCGCTATTAAGTGCGCCCAACATTGAAGAGCCAATGGGGCTGCGCGATAAAGCCATGCTGGAGTTACTGTATGCAACAGGCCTGCGGGTAACTGAGCTGGTGGGGCTTAGAATGGAGCAAATAAATTTGCGCCAAGCTGTGGTGTTTGTAAAAGGTAAGGGAAACAAAGAGCGGCTAGTGCCTTTAGGTGAAGAAGCTATGTATTGGCTCGAGCAGTTTTTAAAGCTCGGGCGCGCACAAATGATAAAACACGCCACCGATTTTGTATTTCCCTCAAAGCGAGGGGTGGGTATGACACGACAAACTTTTTGGCATCGGATTAAACACTATGCTATTTTAGCATCCGTTGAGTCGCCGTTATCACCCCATACCTTGCGACATGCATTTGCAACGCATTTATTAAATCATGGGGCTGACTTGCGTGTGGTGCAGATGATGCTTGGCCACAGCGACCTATCAACTACCCAAATTTATACGCATGTAGCGAATGAGCGATTAAAATCGGTGCATGCTGAGCATCACCCTCGTGCTTAAGCGAATTTTTTTGTCACTAAGCCGGTCATATAGACACGATAAGATAAGTATTTTTAGGATAGAGAACCCGTTATG
The DNA here is from genome assembly GCF_054968565.1 of Pseudoalteromonas sp. G5_S1_54_S4. Classification (NCBI taxonomy): domain Bacteria; kingdom Pseudomonadati; phylum Pseudomonadota; class Gammaproteobacteria; order Alteromonadales; family Pseudoalteromonadaceae; genus Pseudoalteromonas; species Pseudoalteromonas sp. G5_S1_54_S4. The sequence goes on from NZ_JBQKUL010000065.1 coordinate 10,211, forward strand.
AAAAAATTAATGTTAGCAGGTGCCATGTTGTGCACTAGTTTGAGCGCTTTTGCTAATAGCGTTGCAGTCACTCCGGATGCTACAGATCCTATCGTGACGAAATTTGCCGCGCTAGGGGTGACCGTTAAACAAATTAATCCAAGCCCAGTTGCAGGCTTAAAAGAATTGATCACCAATAAAGGTGTGCTGTATGCAAGTCCTGACGGTCAATTTTTAATGCAAGGTACGCTAATCGATCTAAACAACCGTAGTAACTTAACCGAGCAAGCACTTAATGGTGTGCGCCAATCAGGGTTAAAAGAATACGAAGACTCAATGATTGTTTACAAAGCACCTGAAGAGAAGCACAGCATTACTGTATTTACCGATATTAGCTGTGGTTACTGTCGTAAATTACACCGTGAACTAGATGACTTACTTGATGCGGGTATTACCGTTAAGTATTTAGCGTTTCCGCGTGGCGGTCTGCAAGGATCTGGTTACGCTGATTTAATGAATGTATGGTGTGCGAAAGATCAGCAAGAAGCATTAACTGAAGCTAAATCGGGTGCAGATACCCAAATTGTTAAAGGCTGTAGCGCACCTGTTGCTGAGCATTATCAGTTAGGCCAGAGTTTTGGTATTAGCGGTACACCGGCTATTATTTTAGAAGATGGCACGATGATCCCAGGTTATCAGCCTGCTGCGGCATTAAGCGCAGCGCTTGAGGCTAACAAAGCGGGCTAAGCAATACCCCGAGTATGTGTTTAAAAAGGCCTTAATGGCCTTTTTTTGTCTTATATCATGAACATCATAAGTTAAAAACTAGCATGAAAAAAATGATCATTGCGCGAGAACCCGTTGACGACTCTCATCTGCCGAGCCATCTTCACCCTGTTATCAAGCAAATTTATGCCACGCGAAATGTGTCCCATGCCGATGAGCTAAACAATAGCGCAGCTACACTCCACGACTTCAAACTTTTTAAAGATATAGACAAAGCCAGCCAACTATTAATTGATGCACTGCATACACAAAGTAAAATACTAATTGTTGGCGATTTTGACGCCGATGGCGCAACCAGCACCGCCACCTTAATGCAAGGGTTGGCCATGTTTGGCTTTACCCATTTAGATTATTTAGTGCCAGACCGCTTTAGTTTAGGTTATGGCTTAAGCCCAGCATTGGCTGAGCAAATAGTCACTATGCAGCCCGATTTAGTGATCACCGTAGATAACGGTATATCGTGTATTGCAGGGATTGATATTGTTAAAGCAGCAGGCATTAAAGTGCTGGTTACAGATCATCATTTACAAGGCGAGCAACTGCCTAATGCCGATGCTATTGTTAATCCTAATCGCCATGACTGTGATTTTCCCTCTAAGTCGATAGCCGGTGTTGGGGTGGCGTTTTATTTACTTATCGCACTGAGAAGTGCGCTGCGTGAACAAGGCTACTTTAACCAACATCCTATGCCAAATATTGCTGACTTACTCGATATTGTAGCCCTTGGTACGGTGGCCGATGTGGTGGCTCTGGATGCGAATAACCGTACGTTAGTGCATCAAGGCTTGGCACGTATTCGAAGTGGTAAAACCCGCCCAGGTATCACCGCACTGATTGAAGTGGCTAATCGCAATGCAGCTCGTTTGAGTGCCAGCGATTTTGGCTTTTCATTGGCGCCACGTTTAAATGCAGCAGGGCGTTTAGATGATATGAGCCTAGGTATAGCTTGCTTACTTAGCAACGACATAAATCAAGCAAGGCGCATAGCCGGTGAGCTTGACAGCTTAAACTTTGCCAGACGTGAAATAGAGCAAGGCATGCAAGTAGAAGCGCAAGCCGTGCTCGATAGGCTAGCATTTAAAGAAGATAGCGTACCTGATGCTATTTGTTTGTATCAAGACGATTGGCACCAAGGCGTTATTGGCATTTTAGCGGGGCGCTTAAAAGAAAAATACCACCGCCCAACCGTGATATTTGCGGGTGGCGAAAACGGTGAGATAAAAGGTTCATGTCGCTCTATTGAAGGTTTACATATGCGCGACCTGCTTGAAGGTTTAAACACTGCGCAGCCTGGTTTAATTAATAAATTTGGCGGCCACGCAATGGCGGCAGGTTTAAGTATTAACGAGCAACAATTTACTGAGTTCAAACGCGCATTTAATAGTGCAGTTAGCGAGCAACTCAGTGAAGAAAGTAAACGCTGTATTGTATTTACAGATGGTGAGTTACCTAATGATTGCTTTAGCATGGATTTTGCCCAGCTTTTAAAACAATCGGGCCCGTGGGGGCAGCAGTTTCCTGAGCCGATATTTGAACACACCTTTGAAGTAATCCAACAGCGTATTGTGGGTGAAAAACACTTAAAGCTAGTATTAAAGCATCAGTCTGCACGCTTAGTGGATGCCATTGCCTTTGGGATTGATGTAAAAGCTTGGCCAGATACCGAGGCGCAGTTTGTTAAAGTAGCGTATCAGCTCGATATAAATGAATTTAGAAGTAAATTTAGCTTACAACTTATAGTTAGAGAGCTTGAAAAAGTGGGCTAAAAAATATCTTCAAACCATGCATAAAAGGCTAATAAAACGCGCGGTTTTTTGTTAAAATCGGGCGTTTTTATTATTTAATGATTTTTAATTGCGCTCGGTCTCTTTTTTAAGTGCGCAATAACCTAGCCATTTTGGAGTAATGTACATGTTTGAAGTGAATCCTGTGATTAATCAAATCAAGGAAATTCGCGAACGTACTGAACTGCTTCGGGGGTACCTTTGACTACGCTCTTAAACAAGAACGTTTAGAAGAAGTTAACGCCGAACTTGAAGATTCAGCCGTATGGAATGAGCCTGAGCGCGCACAAGCCCTTGGTCGTGAAAAGTCAGCACTAGAAGCCGTGGTTGAAACAATCGATAACCTTGTTGCTGGTACTGACGATGTTGAAGGTTTAGTAGAGCTTGCTGTTGAAGCTGAAGACCAAGACACTTTTGATGAAGCACAAAGCGAACTAGCTGATTTAAACCAGCAGCTTGAAGGGCTTGAGTTTCGTCGTATGTTTTCAGGCTCTCACGATTCAAACGATGCCTACCTTGATTTACAATCAGGCTCTGGCGGTACTGAAGCACAAGACTGGTGTAATATTTTACTGCGTATGTACTTACGCTGGGGTGAAGCAAAAGGCTTTAAAGTAGAGCTTGTTGAAGCCACCGATGGCGATGTTGCTGGTATTAAAGGCGCAACGGTGCGTTTTTCTGGCGAATACGCTTATGGTTGGTTACGCACTGAAACAGGCGTACACCGCCTCGTTCGTAAAAGTCCATTTGACTCAAGTGGTCGTCGTCATACCTCGTTTGCTTCTGCGTTTGTTTACCCAGAAGTTGATGACAACATTGAGATTGATATTAATCCGTCTGACTTACGTATAGACGTTTACCGTGCATCAGGCGCGGGTGGTCAGCACGTAAATACCACTGAATCAGCGGTACGTATTACTCACGTGCCAACTAATACTGTGGTGCAGTGTCAAAACGAGCGCTCGCAGCATAAAAATAAAGCCCAAGCAATGAAGCAGTTAAAAGCGAAATTATTTGAGCTTGAGCTACAACAGCAAAATGCAGAAAAGCAAAGCCAAGAAGACAACAAGTCTGATATTGGCTGGGGAAGTCAAATTCGTTCTTACGTACTTGATGACTCGCGTATTAAAGATTTACGTACCGGCGTTGAAAACCGTAACACTCAAGCGGTACTCGATGGCGACTTAGACAAATTTATTGAAGCCAGCTTAAAATCTGGTTTATAACCACCAAGCTAAAAAAGAGCTAAAAAATGACTGATCAAATCCAAGACGAAAATAAGTTAATCGCTGAGCGTCGCGGCAAATTAGACGCTATTCGCGAAAATTGCCCAGCCAACGGTCATCCAAACCAATTCCGTCGTGAGCATTACACGGCAGATTTGCAGGCTGAGTTTGGTGATAAGAGTAAAGAAGAATTAATCGAATTACAGCACGTAGTATCGATTGCAGGTCGTATTCTTGCTAAGCGTGGTCCGTTTATGTCTATTCAAGATATGAAAGGCCGTGTACAAGTTTATGCATCAAAAGACGTACAAAAAGATTTAAAAGCAAAATATGGCCAGCTTGATATTGGCGATATTATTGGTGTTAAAGGGCCGCTTAATAAATCGGGTAAAGGCGATTTATACGTAGACATGGCTGAGTACGAACTACTGACTAAGTCACTTCGTCCACTTCCTGAAAAATTCCATGGCCTATCGGATCAAGAAACGAAATACCGTCAGCGTTATGTTGATTTAATTACTAACGAAGCAACGCGTGAAACATTCCGTATTCGCTCACAAGTGGTTGAAGGTATTCGTCGCTTTTTAGCAGACCGCGATTTTATGGAAGTAGAAACGCCAATGCTACAGGTTATTCCTGGTGGTGCATCTGCGCGTCCATTCGTAACTCATCATAATGCGCTTGATATCGACATGTACTTACGTATTGCGCCTGAGCTTTACTTAAAGCGTTTAGTAGTAGGTGGTTTTGACCGTGTATTCGAAATTAACCGTAACTTCCGTAACGAAGGGTTATCGACACGCCACAACCCAGAATTCACTATGATTGAGTTCTACCAAGCGTATGCTGACTACATTGATTTAATGAACATCACCGAAGACATGTTACGTACAGTTGCAACTAACGTACTGGGCAGCCCAATTGTGGTTAACACCACTAAAGATGAAAACGGTGAAGTGATTGATTCAGTAGAGTATGACTTTGGTCAACCGTTCACACGTTTAAGCATGAGTGACGCAATCTTAAAATATAACCCTGAGTTTGATGCTGCGGTATTTAACGACCCAGAAAACCACTTTGAAGAATTAAAAGCGTACGCTAAACAAGTGCATGTTAAAATTCCTGAAAACTGCGTATGGGGCCCGGGTAAGTTTTTATGTGAAATATTTGAAGAGACGGCTGAGCATATGCTTATCCAACCGACATTTATCACAGGGTATCCGTGGGAAGTATCGCCACTTGCACGTCGTAACGACGAAAACCCATTTGTAACTGACCGCTTTGAATTCTTTGTTGGTGGCCGTGAGCTTGCAAATGGTTTCTCTGAGCTTAATGATGCACAAGATCAAGCTGAGCGTTTTTCTCGCCAAGTTGAAGAAAAAGACGCAGGTGATGATGAAGCAATGCACTACGACGAAGACTACATTCGCGCACTTGAGTATGGTTTACCACCAACGGCAGGTGAGGGCATAGGTATTGACCGTTTAGTGATGCTATTTACTGACTCATCAACTATCAAAGATGTTATTTTATTCCCGCACATGCGCCCACAAGCTGACTAAGCTTGAAGGAATAAACTATAAAATTATTAACGCCGCTAATTAGCGGCGTTTTTTTTTGCCTTATTGTTTGTGAGACATTGCCTAAACTTCATATTAGGGCTTTTAATTAATAAGTACTACACTGATAATTAAGTGTAAGTATAAAAGTAAATTAATCTTTAATTCAGCTTCATTATCATAAAGTTGCTTGACTGCTTAGCAACATTACAGCAGTGCTATAACTTTTTGGTATGATTGTTTTTTAAACATTATGTTGTATTTATGTGAATTTTTTAGCTAAAATGTGGCCTAAATTTATACACGGTCATTCTTAGTCGTAAAAAATAAAAATTTCTAAAGGACTTAGAGAAATAATATGAAAGCTAAACGAGTAGAATCTTTACCTGATGAGAACACTACAGAGCAACAGCGAGAAGCGTATTATCGCGCGTGTATTGCCGAGTTTCAGAAGTTAGGCTATCAAGAGCAATACCTTGCTGAACTTACGGACGAACTAGTGCCAGTGATGGGTGTAAATTCAAGCACCCCAAACACTTAACCTGATTATTTTTCAAACTAATTACACTTTAAAACTAGGCATGTGTGCAATCTATAGCCATATAGTCACTTTTGTCAGAAAAGTGTTTGACATATTTTCTGAAATCTTTATTATACGCCCCACAAGACGGAGAGGTGTCCGAGTGGCCGAAGGAGCTCCCCTGCTAAGGGAGTATAGAGTTTGTAGCTCTATCGAGGGTTCGAATCCCTCCCTCTCCACCATTTTTTAAATGGCGCATCTTGTAAAATAAAGTATGGGCGCATAGCTCAGCTGGATAGAGTACCTGGCTACGAACCAGGCGGTCGGAGGTTCGAATCCTCCTGCGCCCACCATACTTTACTCTCTTTTAGAGAACGCTCTGCTTAGAGTTAAAACAAGCAAAATGAAAGTGGGCGCATAGCTCAGCTGGATAGAGTACCTGGCTACGAACCAGGCGGTCGGAGGTTCGAATCCTCCTGCGCCCACCACTTTCATTGCAACTCCTGCTAAGAGTATAAAATAAGTAAAGTGTTGGCTAACGCCAAGCGGTCGAAGGTTCATTCTTATTAGATACGTCCTACGCTCACCACTTTCAACTCTCACTTAGAGTTTAAATAAGTAAATATGAAAGTGGGCGCATAGCTCAGCTGGATAGAGTACCTGGCTACGAACCAGGCGGTCGGAGGTTCGAATCCTCCTGCGCCCACCACTTTCATAAATAAGCCGACATTAAGTCGGTTTTTTTGTGCCTGA
>NZ_JBQKUL010000066.1:0-15886 GCF_054968565.1 Pseudoalteromonas sp. G5_S1_54_S4
GGAGTTAACCAATGCCTGTGCCTCGGGTTGAATGTCAGCGCTAATTACAATAACAATGGTTTTTTTATGTTTATTATGCAGTTCATTAAGCACCTCATAACCATTCATTTGTGGCATTTGTAAATCTAAAAATAACACCTCAGCTAAACCATTATTAACTGCCTCCAGAGCCTCAACGCCATTCTTAGCCTCGTGCACGATTACATCCCAATCAACAGGGAGCACCCTGCGAATGGTTTTTCTAGACAACATTGAATCATCTGCAATTGTTATTGGTATTGCCATTGAGCTCTCACATAGACTAAAAAAATTACTTTAAAATATAGATGCTCTTTATATTTTGCGCAAAAGTATAGCTGTGTAATAGCCAAATTATAACAACGTAAATTACACCGTTTTGCGAATATTTTTACTCAAAAAATCTATTAAAATAAATGATTTCTATTAAAAGAGTTGTTTACTTACAACCCTTAGACTAAATTTAAACATAAACTTTTTACTGGCATTTCGTGATGCAAGAATTAGACGGAATAAAAAAACTCAATCAACAGCCGCCGAGCATTTTATGCCTGGATGATGAGGCTAATGTACTCAAATCTTTAGTACGACTTTTACGCCAGTATAAATTTGATGTGAGTGTTTCAACCAGTGGCCATGATGCACTTGAAAAAATGCAAAAAAAACAGTTTGATGTCGTAATTAGCGACATGCGTATGCCACAAATGAGTGGGGCTGAATTTTTAGCTAAAGCAAGACAAATCGCTCCCGATACCCAGCGTATTTTGTTAACTGGTTTTTCAGATCTAGAGTCAACAATTAGTGCGGTTAATGAAGGAGGCATTCACGCCTACGTGCAAAAGCCTTGGCAAAACGATCACTTAATTAGCGTTATCCAATCAGGCGTCGAAAAGTTTAGACTCAAAAAGCAAAATGAGATTTTACAGCGCCATGTAAATCAGCAAAATGAACAATTAAAAGAGCTTAATAGTAATTTAGAGCAACTTGTCGACAAGCGGACAAAACAAATTAGAAGTGTACTAAAAAAACTAGAAGTCGCTAATGAAAGTGAAAAAAGAGAGCATCAATCGACTGTTGAACTGCTTTATAATTTTATCAATGCAAACCCCTATCTCGATGGTAAAAGAGCAGAGAATATAGCCGGCACATGCACTCAAATAGCGCGTTACCTTAATATTTCTCAAAAAAGTATTACGCTTGCGCCTATTGCTGGGTACTTAGCTCAAGTTGGTTTACTTGCTATGGACCCTGAGCTTTACAACAAACCTATTAACGAGCTCAATGAGGTTCAAAGAAAAACGTTTTACACCCACCCGAGTATTTCACAATTAATGCTCATGCCTGCTACTCACTTAAGTGATGTTTCTGATGCAATTTATCATCAATTCGAACGCTACAACGGCCAAGGAATACCCAAAGGACTTGCTAAAAACGATATCCCCATTGGGGCTATGGTGCTCAGCGTTGCTCGTGATTATTGGGAGCATTATGAGCAAAGCGACCCATTATTAACTACAAAAATGCGCCATGAGGTTGCACTTAATAATATTAAGCTTGGCAGTGACAGCTTATATCACCCAAAAATAGTAAAATCGCTTGAGGCAAGTCATGCACAGCTTATGGTCTCAGACACGTCTATTGGTTCAATAAAGGTGATGAGCGCACAAGAACTCGAAGAAAATATGATATTGGCAAACTCACTGCACAGCCATACAGGTATTATGCTTTTGCCTAAAGGACATATTTTCAATACGAAATCGATTGTTAAGCTACAACAACTCGAAGCCAAAAAACCGACCCCATTTAGAATTATGGTTAAAATGGCTAAATGATTGATCTAAAATACTCTTTTATTCGTTATACTAAGCCTAAATAGATACCTCTAAATCCATTGCTTGAAGGAGCACAACGTGTCGCGATTTTCTGCCGTTACCGACAATCCCCACGACGGGCGTTTTAACCAAAAAACGGGAATACTTCTGACCAACTTAGGTAGCCCCGATGCCCCAACAGCAAGTGCATTGCGTATTTACTTACGTGAGTTTTTGTCAGATCCGCGTATTGTAGAAATACCACGTATAGTGTGGATGATAATTCTCCATGGCATCATTTTGCGTATCCGCCCAAAACGCTCAGCTAAATTGTATAAAAGCATATGGACTGAAAATGGCTCGCCACTGACCCACATTACACGCCAACAAAGCATTAAATTAAATGCCTTATTAAAACAGCACGGCTATACCAACACCGAAGTGGTTATGGCGATGCGCTATGGTAATCCATCAATCGAAGCGGGCCTTGAAGAGCTCAGAGATAAAGGCTTAACCCGCATTATTGTGTTACCACTTTACCCACAATATTCAAGTCCAACCACAGGCTCAACATTTGATGCCGTGGCAAATGTATTAAAAAAATGGCGCTGGGTGCCTGAGCTACACTTTGTAAATGGGTATCACAAAAACCCAACCTACCTAGAGTCGCTTGCTAACAGCATTAGCGAAGATTTAGAAAAACACGGCATGCCACAAAAAATGGTGTTTTCATATCACGGCATGCCTAAACAGTTTTTAGATAATGGCGACCCCTATCACTGCCTATGCCAACAAACCACCCGCTTAGTGGTAGAAAAGCTAGGCCTAGATAAAGACAAAGTGATCACCACTTTCCAAAGCCGTTTTGGTAAAGCTGAATGGTTAAAACCTTACACAGATGCAACTCTTGAGAGCTTACCTGGCGAAGGAATTAAAGATGTGGCTATTATCAGCCCTGCCTTTAGCGCCGACTGCCTAGAAACACTTGAAGAACTGGAAGGTGAAAACCGAGAGATTTTTGAAGAAGCCGGCGGCGAAAAATACCGTTATATAGCAGCGCTTAACGACCGTGACGATCACATAGACGCCATGTTTGATGTGTTAAAGCCAATGCTATAAAAACGGGAAGAGCAGCGGTTAGATTTTAGCTGTCAGCGATCAGCAAGAGATTAGCCAAGTGCGGTGATCGACTGTAGGCGTGAGTTTACCTCGCGCGCACAGTACCAAACCCGTTGCTCGATCCTAACACCTAAAAGCTGCTCTTAGCTCTTACGTGTCACCATTAACGTGAGTGCTCCTGCTATTATCCCCCAGCATGCAGAGCCGACTGACCATAATGTTAAATCAGAAGCCGTAACTAAAAAGGTAATAATGGCCGCCTCTGTATATTCAGGACTGTGCAAAGACTGCTGCAAACTATTAGCGATGGTGCCAAACAAAGCAATACCCGCTAACGCCAATACCAGTGCTTGCGGCAGGCTTGCTACAATCGCCACTAGCATTGCAGCACACAGCGCCATAATAATGTAAAACACCCCACCAGCAATACTCGCCCAATAGCGCTTATCGGGGTTTTTATCGGCCTCTTCGCTCATACAAATAGCAGCCGTAATGGCCGCTAAATTAATTGAATAAGTGCCAAATGGCGCGGTTACTAAATTTATTAACCCGGTCACAGTTAATGACGATGATATTGGCGCTTTATAGTTATGCGCTTTTAAAATTGCAAACCCAGGTAAGTTTTGTGAAGTCATAGTTACTATATACAAAGGAATACTAATACTTATAAATGCCTGCAAACTAAAGTTTGGTGCAATATAAGCAAAGCTGCTTGCCTGCCAATGCACGGTGCTAGTATCGATATTTCCCATATACCAGGCTAAAAATATACCCGCTAACAATACACTTAGCATTGCAAACCGAGCAAAAAAGCGCTTGCCAATAAAGTACACCACCACCATTAAACCAATCACCAATGGCAAGTCGTTCATAAAGTTAAACACATCAATACCAAATGTGACTAATACCCCCGCTAACATAGCACAGGCCAGTTCACTGGGAATACGGTTCATGATTTTTTCAAACCAACCGGTAATGCCAGATACCAATACCAATAAGGCTGATAGCATAAATGCGCCTATCGCTTCATGTAAACTGTAGCCCTGGGCACTTGAGATCAGTAATGCTGCACCGGTAGTCGACCATGCAATTAAAATGGGCACCTTATAATAAAACGACAGCACAATAGACGTACCGCCCATTACTAGCCCCAGCATTAATATCCAGCTTGCCACAAGTTCAGGTGTACCACCTAAGGTGATCACCACTTGATAAATCAATGCAATAGAACTTGAAAAACCAATAATGACCGCAACAAGTCCTGCCATAATTCGACTAAGTAACTGATCAGTCCCTGCCATAATTCCCTCTTTTAATAGGTGTTTAACGATACAACATACTTTGCCTATTTATACTTTGCAATTAGCCCTTTGAATAATGAAAAATGATCACGTTACTAAAAAATTTTATTGGTCAGTTTTACTTGTCAAAATCGGTGTGATTAAAAAAACACACACGTACCCAAAAACATGCCACAGGGTGCGCCATTACTACAAAAAAGCCATCCTATTAAACCAAAAAAGTATACCTAAAAAAGGTAAAGCAAATATTTACAATAAGTTATAAAAAAAGAAATTACCACTTTATGATTACAATTTAAATTTGATCTAATTCTTTTTTTAAGATAAAACTTAACAATTAGTTCACCATTTAACCTAAAAGAGAAACAGATGAAACGTTACATTGTTTTAACTATCGCTATTCCTTTGTCTGTATTTGCCTTGTATACGCTGCTTAATGATCAGAAAAAAACCGATGAGGTAGAAGCGCCCATTGCTATTGATATCGTTCCTGTTGATTCTGAGTTTGCAAAAAAAACACATAACCCATCGCCCATTGATATGAGTAAAGACCCTATTGCAGCAAAACCCGCTAACATTGAATCAAACGTACCTTCAAGCTCATTTGACGCAATTAATAAACCTTCAGCAAAGGCTAAAGAAATACTTAAAGCGGCAAAAGTACTGCCTACCGATTTACAAAATGAAGCCTACATAGAATTTGATCTAGCGGCGCTAAAAACCCTCAAAACGGGTGATAATTTTGACCTTGCAATACCGCAAACCGCAGAAACCTACAGCGCTGAAATAACCAATGTTACCCATGCCAGTAACGGCGATAAAAGCATTGTTGGTCAGGTTATTGGGGCCAATGGCGCAATGCACACCACCATATTAACCGTTGGCAATGATGCGGTTTACGGTCAATTTACAGCCCCAAGTGGTAATTATGTTTTTGAAAGTAAAGGTCAATATGGCTGGATTGCAGCTAAGCGTGACCTATATAAAACACATATAGAGCATCAGGTTGGTGAACCTGCACCAAAAAATGCGGATGACATAGACCCATTTGCACCTCGTGCTGAAAACACGCCCTCTTTTTAAACAAACCTGTCAACGCAGGCAACAAGACCTAGCAGTAAACACTGCAATCGTAAAAAGTAAGGAAATACAACAATGAAAAAAGTAATTTCAACAGCCGCTATTGCAACGGCGCTATGTGCGGCCAGCACAGTGTCAGCAGAAACCATTGATATCGGTATTTTATATACCGATCAATCTGCAGCAGCTACCAGTAATATCAATACCAAAATTAATCAGCTTATTGCTTTTAGTAACCAGGTATACAGCCAAAATGGCGTTGACATTACGCTACGTTTAGTTGGGACTCAAAATTTAGGTGACTATGCAGTAACCCCTTCTGAAGATTGGTTAAATGCAGTCACAAATAGTAGTTACGTAGTTGGTTTACGCAATGATTGGAAAGCCGACATGGTTGCCGTACTGGGTACAGGCCAAAGTGCAGGTAACGGTTTAATTTCATGTGGCTTAGCATGGGTTGGCCAAGGCACAAATGGTAATTTATACAGCTCAATGAGCAGCCGCATGTACTCAATCACCGCAATCGATTGTGGAGCCACAACCTTTGTTCATGAGCTTGGTCATAACCAAGGTTTAGCGCATTCACGTAAGCAAGGCGATACAGCCGGTGGTGTATACGTTGATGGTATGGGGCACGGTGTACAAAATGAATTTGCCAGTATTATGGCCTACCCATTTGTATTTGGCAGTGCAACGCAGTACGACTATTTCTCAAACCCTAACTGGAGCGTAAACGGTATTCCATTTGGGGTGACCAATCAGTCGTACGCCATTCGTACCGTTACCGACACAAAAACCAGTATCGCTAACTTTAAATAAGCTCAATGCTGAATAATAAATGTATTCTCAAAATTCAGCTTAAATAACAATATCAGCATGGGTAAATTACCCATGCTAACCAATTAAGTTTCCCTTGCGGAGCGCCTCGGCGCTCTTTTTTAATGATTAATCATTTTCTGTTGTATGGCAGGGAGTAAGGTTTCACCATCGCTATCCACTTTACTCATTAGCTTTAAACCCATCACCTTAGCAAGCACAGGGTAAATATCTAAATTATTCACTCGCTCAATGCTCACCCCTTTTTTAAACGCCGGCCCGGTAGCAATAAATGTTGCTGCCATATCATCGGTATAGGCATAGCCATGCGTCCCTAAGTAAGGCACTTTCGCACTATTGCTAAATACCGCAGGCGCTGTTGTTTGTACCACAATATCGCCCACACGAGTGCCTTTATTATAGTGATATCCTGCAAGCTGCTCCTCTGTTAGTACCGTGTAGCGTCCTTTTGCTGCATGTTGTAAACGGGCTTTATAAGCCTCAACATCTGCATTTTTAGCATCGCTTTTAGTATAAATAAGTAATCGAGGACCGGTATTAACAACCATAAAATTATCATCTTTAGGTAAGCTGCTCACAACAATGCTCTGCTCAGGCTCAACTTGTGCCATACCATGATCAGACACAATCACCAGATTTACCTCTTGCTCTAACTTACTCAAACGGGTTTTTAATTGCCCCATCAGCGCATCTAGCTGTTTAACGGCATCACGCGTTTGCACCGCATCAGGGCCATATTCATGCCCCATGCTATCCACTAACGAAAAATAACTCGCCACAAAACGTGGGCGCTGTGCTTTAGGTAAGCTTAACCATTGAATGATTTGATCAATTCGGTCTTGGTAGTCACCTTGTTTAGAGTAGTGAAAGTAATAGTCAGGCGTCATACCATTAAAGCGCGCATCCGACTCAGGCCAAAAGTATACCGCCGATTTAAGCCCATGCATTTTAACTAAATTCCACAGTGGTGTGCCGCGTACCCAGGTACTGTCTTTTTGTCCTTTCCCCATGCTGTAGCATTCATTATTGCGCGCTTTGTCACAAAACTTATTATCTACAATGCCATGGTTAACTGGCAGTAAACCGGTGATCACCGAAATATGATTTGGAAACGTTTTAGTAGGATAAACAGGCTGCATTTTTTGCGCTCTTACGCCTTGCTCACCCATTGCTTTTAAATTAGGCGCACCGTGCTTTTCAATGTAATCCCAACGCAAGCCATCAATAGAGATCATAACAACCGTTTGCTCTTTAGCGGCAAACGCACTATTCACACCCAATAAAAGGCAAAAACACATTACCTTAGTGATCCACAACTTCATTTTAAATACCTAGATGTATGTTAATTTTATAAAAAATAATACTAAAGCAAGTTGTTACTTTATGATACATGCTGATAAATTAAAGCAAACTATTAAAAATAAATAATCGTGCGTTTAATAAGTGTTTAATTCACATAAAAAAGGATTACCATGATCAACTTCAGTAGCAAAGTAACCCCTGCACGTATGCAGCGCACCACTGCCAATTTACAAATGGCGCTTGAGAGCGATCGTGGCCGAATTATTAATAGTGCAGCCATTCGTCGGCTGCAACAAAAAACCCAAGTATTTCCGCTGGAGCGCAACGCGGCTGTGCGTTCGCGCCTAACTCACTCATTAGAAGTTCAGCAAGTTGGCCGCTTTATTGTGCAGCGCATCTTTGCCAATTTAAATTACCAGCAACAAAAAGAATATGGTTTATCAGGTTTAGAGCGCCCACTAGAAACCCTAGTAGAAATGGCCTGCCTAATGCACGATATAGGTAACCCGCCGTTTGGTCACTTTGGCGAAGCGGCTATTAATAATTGGTTTAATGCTAATTTAGCCAGCATTACGCCTGAGCGTTGCCAAACAACAAACAGCAGCATTGGCGTTATTTTTAAACATTTAGCCCAAGATATTTGTAGCTTTGAAGGCAACGCTCAAGGCATACGCATTATTCACTCTTTGCTGAGCCTAAATTTAACCTATAGCCAAACTGCCGCTATTTTAAAGTACACCCGTCCGGCTAGTTTAGCGAAGCAAGATATTCCTCAAAATAAAAACTACATTATGAAAAAAGTGGGGTATTACTACAGTGAAAAAAGCTTTGTTGAAGCACTGCAAACTGAGCTGAAAATGGAGCCCTATTGCCGTCACCCTGCCAGTTATATTATGGAAGCCGCTGACGATATTTCTTATTGCCTTGCCGACATAGAAGACGCCGTAGAAAAAGATATTATCACCACACAGTTATTATGCGAGCAACTAAAAAAGCAGTATCAAAAAGCATTAATTAACCTCGCTCTTAACGACACTCAACACCAAAGCTTTGTGGACGACGCTATAAACTACGCCATAGAACGGGCACAAGCACAGCCCTTTAATTTTAATAGTGAGTTTTTTATTTATTTACGCGTGTCATTACTGCACCCGCTAGTAAACCATGCCGCAAAACGCTTTATTGAAAATATAGAGCCAATTTATCATGGCGACTTTAACCATGCATTATTAGAAGATCGCAGCTACCTGCATGCAGCAACCCAAGCGCTCAAACAAGTCGCGCTTGAGCATGTATTTTCGCATAAAGAAGTCGAAAAACTCGAACTGCAAGGCTACCGTATTATTAATGGCCTACTCGATTGTTATAAACCTTTGCTGCTTTTGAGTAGCGATGACTTTAAACGTGCATTGCATGGCGACAACCGCTTATTAATAGAATCGAGACTCGTTAAAAAGCTCTCTAAAAAGCATTTAAGTAGCTATCAGCATGCCATAAATGCGATGCAAGAAGAGCCCGATCATTTTGCCGCCTATGAATTTTATTATCGCTGTCGGTTAATTCAAGACTACATTAGCGGTATGACCGACCAATTTGCTTACGACGAGTACCGAAGCTTAATGGTAATTGACTAATTAACGCTAGGCGCTTCTAGATAATTTTTCACTTTACGCTTAAGATTAGGGCATTGATGCTTAACCACTTTTGAGTTTTATGAAACCGTTACTGAGTTGCTTACTTTTTTGTTTTACTTTGTTTTATAGTGCCAGCAGTACCGCTTATAACGAAGCTATGTGTATTCTTATAAAACAAGAAATGCAGCAACAAAGCAATAATAAAGCCAGCCGTAAATACCGTAATGCTGCGCGAGACTTTGAAAAAAACTGCAGTGATCCGCAAGCGGCACGCACTTTGCCAGTACCAAAGCCTAAACCGCAACCGGTTATTGAACAATCGACCCCGGAGGTTGTAAAACCACAACAAACAGAACCCACTTTACAGCCAACGTTGCCAGACGCTGCAACTGAGCAAAGTGCAACTCCACCCCAAAATAATGTAATCGAACAAAGCGCCACTCAAACTATAGAGCAAGCTAAAAAAAATGCCCCAGTAGCATCAACCACAACAGCACCTGGTGAGTCACAAGTCAATGTAACAGCAGCGGCTGAACAAAGCGGCGCTTCTGAAAAAAATGCACAGCCCAGCAAAATACCGGCCAGTGAATTATCAAACACTGAGGAAAATACGCAACCAGAGGTAAAAAAAGCCACCGTTGAGCCTACACAAACCGCCGTACCTATCACTATAAAAGCCAGCGAGCAAACAGCCGTTATTGCCTCTTCAATGCCCAAAGGGGCTAATATAATCTCGCTAGTATTACCAAGTGTGGCACTATTGTTAATTGTGGTAATTACGGTTGTGGTATTAATGCGCCTGCGCAATATTAAGCAAAATAAACAAGCGGCTGATACTGGCATACCATTGCAAATGCCCCAAAGTCACGACAATGATCAAACTCACAGTGTTGTTACTGAGCCGATGGTGACTGGCTCTGTTCTGCAAAACCCAGCCGTCGAAAGCAAGGGTAAAGAGCCTGATTCTAGTCGAGTTAATACAGTGAAAATAAAGCCGGAGACTAACACGGCAGAGTTTGAAGCAGCTGCTAAAGCAACCTTAGAGCGGATAAAAAATGCAACAGAGTTTGCCGAGCCACAAGTAAGAGATTTTGACCCCGAAGCCAAACAAACCAAAATTCAGCGTAATCCTATAAATCAGCCAATCAAAAAGGTACAACAAGAAGCGCCTATAAAGCCTTCACACAGCGCACCTGAACCCATTGTACCCCATCAGCCACAAGCTGATTTCCATCCTGCAAAAACGCAGCGTTCATCATTAAGCTCAACCACTGAACACGACTTTAAAGAGCCAGAAGTACGCACTTTCGATCCCGACGCGCCACTACCAACTAAAAAAATAAAAGTAATGCCTGAGCAAGTAAAGATTGCCCCTGAAGAGCCAAGTAAGCCCGATAACTCACCACAAAGCAGCAATCCATTTGCTAATTTATCGCTTGATGAAAGCTGGGATCCAAATTCACCACAAAAACCAAAAATAGAAGAAAAAAAACGTGCGCCTAAATCACAAGCACTCATCGATGCAGAAGAACGCGCAAAAAACATGCAAACAAAAGAATAACGCGGTAACATAAAAATACTTAAAATAAGTCTGTAAAGCGACGGTATAGCCCTTAAGCCTACATTCAGTTAACGCCTTTAAAATAGCCTGTTTTTTAAGCAGCGCTCAAAGCCGCTTTATATCCAAATAGGGTATATTTAATAGAAGGAGAGACTTATACACATGCATGTTATGTTATCAGCTAAATTAAGATACCGTATTTATATCGCATCTTTTTTGCTGATGGCTTTTACCAGTCATTACACGCACGCAATTGAAGCAATACAACCCTCAAGCAAAGCGCCTAATCACCATGCTACTTTAAATATAAGTACAGGCGAATGGCCGCCTTTTTTAAGTGAATCGCTGCCTCACAAAGGCGTGGTTGCGCATTTAATTACCGATATATTTGCACAAGCTAACATTAAAGTTAACTTTACCTTTTTACCGTGGCCGCGTGCTTACCACGACACCATTAATGATAAATACGCAGCCACTGCCGTATGGATGTTTGAACAACAACGTACTGAGGATTATTTTTACAGTGAGCCAGTGCTAAACGAGCGTTTTGTATTTTTTTATCATAAACAACGCCCTTTTGATTGGCAAAATATAAACGATTTAAAAGGCTTACTACTCGGTGGTGGGCTTGCCTACAGTTACGGCAAAGACTTTGATAAAGCAGCCGATGAAGGCTTATTCGATATGTCGCGAGTAAGTACCACAGAGCAAAACTTTAAACGCTTAGCTATGGGCAGAATCGACGCCTTTGCCGAAGAACAAAGCGTTGGCTATCACATATTAGCAGGGCAAAAACCGACAATAAAAAATGGCATTGTGCACCACCCAAGGCCACTATTAATCAATAAAAGCTTTGTGATGTTCCCTAAAAATAACCCACGCAGTGAACAGCGGCTTGAAATATTTAACCAGCAATTACTTAAATTTAAACAAAACGGCCGTTATCAAGCCTACTTTGATGCGTTAGATAATGGCGCTTATCAACCCACAAATAGCGCCCTGGCGACTAACCTGTAGGCAGGGCTTTATGCAGCGCGTTTTATGTTTGGAACGCGAGTTTCGGGCTACGAGCTAGGTTTTAGGTTCTAGTGTTTGTACAAGCTCGCTACTCGTCGCTCGAAGCCCGTTGTCTTCTCATTTACCCTCATTCGCTTCTCTGTGGTTATATATTTTTTAAGTGATTTATGCACCACAGAGATTATGAGGCGCTGCGCTTTTAGAGAAAATAAAAAAGCCAAATATTATTCTGTAGCAGCGATTTTATATCGCGTATTTATAGGCATTTGCATTTTACCCGCGCCTCGTCGCTCGAAGCCCATTGTCTTCTCTGTGTTCAAATAGTTTTTAAGTGATTTATTCACAAAGAGGTTATGAGGCGCTGCGCTTTTAGAGAAAATAAAAAAGCCAAATATTATTCTGTAGCAGCGATTTTATATCGCGTCAGATTAAGCCTAAATAAATATTTACCACCGAGGACACAGAGCTCACAGAGAAATGCTTTAAAAATACCAATCCACCTCTGTGCAGCGCAAAGCGCCTCGGGAACCTCTGTGGTGCAAAAATTGTTTTTAGCAGAAAATGTCTTTCGTAGCAGCAATTTTATATCGCGTGGGGTTAAAAATTATGAAGTAAACAAACGCGGGGTAAACCCGCTGCTACCAGTTTGATGTTCCACTTTCTCATTTACTCCTCATTTTCTTCTCTGTGTTCAAATAGGGTTTAGTAAATTATTCAGAAAGAGGGCAAAGAGACGCTGCGCTAAAAGAGTAGGCTCTAGGTTCAAGGCTGATATCAGGCTGTTTGTAAAGCTCGCTGCTCGTCACTCGAAGCCCGCAGCCCGCTGCCTTCTCATTCCCGCTTTGTGGTTCATATAAGCGCCAATTAATAAATGACTACTTAATCAGTCATTAAACCACTAATGACTGCTTTATTAGCCTTTAACTTATAGAGGGTATTACGCTTTCTAAGCGTTTTATGTCAATATCACTGATATTAGCAAAACGTTTAAAGTGCGCTGGCCACTGGCGAGTATAGCTCTCAACCTCGGCAATTATTTTTGTTGCTTGAGCCTTGTTGAGGCCGAAGCGTTTGGCTTGCGACAGTAAATTATCGATACTAGCATATCGGCCATCATCACCAAGCCCTATGCCATGCTGCTTTGAGTTATTAATAGGGGTAATATCATAAGCGGGGCTCATACGCCACGTTTGCCCTGAAAAGTGATACAAAAATGCATGATTTCGGCTGTGATCATCAGTATTACCAATAAATACGTTAAATACCATTCGCTTGTAGAGCTCAGTAGCATCAGCAGCGAACTCACCTGTGTGGTGGCGAATAAATTCAGCCAGTTCACCGTAGCTATAGTATGTTGCTAAGTCGCTTATCGCGACTTTTGGTTTTTGTAATAAGCTATTGGCGCTTAAAAAGTGATGATTTGGTAAGTCATCGCTTACATCAAAACGCTCAACTAACAGAACATCACCATTTTCTGTTTCATGAATACGGGTATTTGCAGTGCGAATCCCCAATTCATTAGCCATACACATAGCGCCATGCTCAGCCCTAGCTAAATTAAACAAATCGTCTTGACGATTAAACTTTGCCAAATAAAGTTTTTCGTCAATTTTCACAGAGGTTTTAGGTCTTGCTCCCCCCATACTTTGACCAAATTCAAAGGCTTTTTTTGCTTCTTGTGAAATCGCTTTATTGGCGAGTAAATCGTCCTTTGCTTGATCTAACAAGGCTAAATCGGCTAGTGTATTTTTATTCGCTTTATGTTTTGATGCGCTGCGCGACAAACTAAATACCAAGGCGCCAACACCATACCCAGACCCTGCGAGTAAAAATTCTAGCTCATTTTTTGGCTTGGTATTATGTAGCGACAGTATAAGCTTACGCCCCCACGAATCAGCTCCTGCATCACTTAACACCCCAAACACACCTTTATTGGCAGAATAACTAACGATGCCAGGCTGTAATGGTAAATGCAGCGGATCGAGCGCAAACGCATCAGAGCGCGCAAGGTAACTTTTACCATAATTAAACTCACCTCGGCCTGTTTGTGTATTTAACTTAAAAAAACCACAAATTATGGGGCTGTCTTCTAAACCGTCAATAAATACATAAGCTTCAGAAGTCATCGTTAATCACCTGAGTTTTATTGCTTTTACGCTGTCTTGCATTATAACCGCCCACATCTGCGGCAAGCTCGTTAATTTCATCCAGTAATGAGCCTTGCAATTGAAGTACAACAAGGGCTTCAAACAATATATCGCTTTTTACTACCTCCCCTTGCTCAAGCTTTTGTACCGTGGAGCGAGATACACCAATCATCTTAGCGAA
This sequence comes from Pseudoalteromonas sp. G5_S1_54_S4, assembly GCF_054968565.1. Taxonomy (NCBI): domain Bacteria; kingdom Pseudomonadati; phylum Pseudomonadota; class Gammaproteobacteria; order Alteromonadales; family Pseudoalteromonadaceae; genus Pseudoalteromonas; species Pseudoalteromonas sp. G5_S1_54_S4. The sequence goes on from NZ_JBQKUL010000066.1 coordinate 14,009, forward strand.
CGTGCTCTGGGTATAAAGTAAAGTACGATGCTGGCGAATTAAATCACCCAATCGACGCGCCAGCTTTAATGCTTGTTCAGATCTCATAAATGACTACCTAATCGGTCATTAATATACTAATGATTAGTTTAACGGTATTTAATATGATTGCAATATTATTTAAATAGATACGAAATGAGCATCGAGCTTATAGCGCCTAGTACCTTTTGTATTGCCTCTTCAGCGCAGCGCCTCATAACCTCTTTTTGAATAAATCACTTCAAACCATATTTGCACAAAGAGAAGTGAATAAGGGTAAATGAGAAGACAAAAGATTCGGGTAACGAGCCGCGAGCGACGGGCAGATAACACAACCTAGCGCTTTTTATCAACGTAGACGTGCAGCTTGCTGACGCGAAAAGCACCGCTTTTAAATTAGGTTACTTTCACGCCATTATTCGCCTCAAAAAATGAGGCGAATATCATACTTAATTGCCTCACTGTGTGTCATCGTGTTGAAATAGTAGGGCTTTGAATTACAAAAAAAGCTTTAAGCTTTTTAAAGTCATTTGGCTATTTTATAACGAGTACTGCGACCGCCCGCTGAGGTTTTCTTTATATAATCCAGTGTTTGTAAATCTGATAAATGACGCGTCGCCGTCGCGCGACTTACCTTAGCCACTTTTTGATACTGACTTGCACTGATACCCTGCTCAAATTGGCCATCAAGTAATTTATTAAGCACTTTTACTTGTTGCTCATTTAGTCTAGTTTGATCTTTTTTAAACCAATAATTAGTTTTAGAGACAGTTTGCTCAATATTCTTCAGGGTAGATTCAATTGCTTTATTGAGCGTATTTAAAAACCAGGTAATCCACTGTGTAATGCACAAATCACCACGCTGTGTTGCCTCTAAGACCTCGTAATAGCCTTTTCTATCTTCTAAAATTGCCACCGACATCGCATAGAACCGTATCGACTCTTTATGCTCTTGAGCAAGCGCTAAATCTGTAATAAGACGCGTAATACGCCCGTTACCATCTTCAAGCGGGTGTAGGGTAACAAACCACAAATGAGCAATAGCAGCACGAATAAAAGGGTCTGCATGTCGATCATTATAACCTGCATTAAACCAATTAAAAAAAACAGAGAGTTCGTTTTCGATAACATCTCTTGGTGGAGCAGTAAAATGTAATACGGGTCTATCTAATCGCCCTGATACAACTTGCATTGGCTCGTTGCCACGTAATTGACCGCCCGCTATTTGAGTAAATAATCCTTGTTCACCTGCAAACAATAAACGATGCCAATTCAACACACGTTCTAACTCAAGCGGTGTATCGGTGTTATTAATTGCATCCAACATGATCTCTGCAAGATTATCGCTTTGCACTGTGGTTGGATAAGGCTGCTCATCAATGTGGAGTTTTTTAGCTAGTGACGAACGTACCGAAAACGCATTGAGTTTTTCACCTTCAATTGCGCTTGAATGAATAATATTAGCCAATAAAGTATCAAGTGCTTGCTGTTTTTGCTGCGTACTTTGCCCATCCATGCGACCAACCAGCACACCTTGGTTAAAACAAAGCTCTCTCAATAACGGCGCAAGCTGTTTTTCATCCCACGTAAAGTTCGGCCAATCTTGTTGTTGCCATATCCACATAAGCGTTTGCCCTAAAATAAATTAGTTACAGTCTACGCCATATAATCGCCTCATACAATGAGGCAATTAAGACACTTAATTGCCTCATTGTATGAGTTTGTGGACTTGTGCAAACCCTAGCGCCCTTTACCATTAACTTAGAGCGTTTGACCTTTCGTTTCAGCGCAGCGTCTCTTAATCTCTTTGTGAATAAATCACTTAAAACCATATATGCACAAAGAGAAGTCAGCGGGTTT
>NZ_JBQKUL010000067.1:0-15664 GCF_054968565.1 Pseudoalteromonas sp. G5_S1_54_S4
TATAAATTAGAGTAAAGCAAAGAGTACCAATTATGATAGGCCCTAACAAATTTATACATAATTCTTTAAAAGTGAAATTTCTATCACTCTTACTTACTTTTTCCCATTTAAATACTTTCATAATATTTTTATGCTCGGAACCCCAAATAATGTACCGAATACTCCATAAGGGTCTTCACTCAGTGCTTTATTAAAGCCTATTAATAATGAATAGACTACTACCTGATAAAATACTTTTTAAATGGCCTTGGTTTTCTTCAACGATAGCCCGGCGAGCATAAGCTGACATGTAGCACCCTCCTTGAGTTATATTTTAATCCGTTATTGAATAGTCTAATTAATTAAGAATATTTAGCCAATAAAAAAGCGAGTTATAAAACTCGCTTTAAATATTTAATAAGTAATGGTCATTACTATTTTTTAACTGGGCGTTTCCAACCATCTAAATTGCGTTGCTTGCCACGTGCCACGGCTAGCTGATCATCCGCGACGGTATTGGTGATCACAGAACCTGCACCTACAGTTGCTGTAGCACCAATATTTACAGGAGCAACCAGTGACGAGTTAGAGCCTATAAATGCATTATCGCCAATAATGGTTTTCGCTTTATTCACACCATCGTAGTTACAGGTAATCGTGCCTGCGCCAATATTCACTTTCTCGCCAATTTCAGCATCACCTAAGTAACTTAAGTGGTTTGCTTTAGAGCCTTTACCTAAACGGGTTTTTTTCATTTCGACAAAGTTGCCAATGTGAGAGTCTTCTTCCATTATTGCACCTGGGCGAAGGCGGGCGTATGGACCGAGTGTACATTTAGCCGCAACTGATGCATCTTCAATCAATGTATTGGCTTTAATAACAACATTATCGCCGATGCTGCAGTTTTTAAGTACGCAGTTAGGGCCAATTTGTACGTTATTACCTAAGGTTACTGTACCTTCAAAAATAACGTTGATATCGATGAGGACGTCTTCACCTGTTTTAATGTCGCCACGTACATCTATGCGTGCAGGGTCGGCAAGAGTTGCACCATTTAGCATCAGCTCTTCTGCTTGCCATGCTTGATAAGCACGCTCAAGGCCTGCAAGTTGTACACGGTTATTTGCACCTTCAACTTCCATTGGATGATCAGGCTGTGCTGATGTAATTTCTACACCTTCACTGTGCGCCATTGCAACTATATCTGTGAGGTAGTATTCGCCTTGAGCATTATTGTTAGATAGGTTACCTAACCATGTTTTTAAAAGCTTACCATTAACCGCCATAATGCCGGTGTTTACTTCGTTAATAAGTAACTGCTCAGCATTGGCATCTTTTTGCTCAACAATCCCCACTAACTTACCATCAACACGTAGCATGCGCCCGTAGCCATTTGGATTTGCTAAATTAACGGTTAATACTGCTAAACCATTTTTAGGTGTCGCTGCTAATAAGCGCTCAAGTGTAGATTGCTTAGTTAAAGGTACGTCACCGTATAAAACCAGTACAGTGTCGTCGTCGTTAATATGAGGGTTTGCTTGTGCCACTGCGTGGCCTGTGCCTAGTTGCTCAGCTTGTAGCACCCAGTTTACGTTATTATCGGCTAATTGTTGTTGTAATAGTTCGCCGCCATGACCATAAACTAAGTTAGTCGATATAGCACCTAGCGCATTGGCATTATCGATAACGTGTTGCACCATAGGTTTACCTGCCACTTTATGCAGTACCTTAGGCAGAGCAGAGCGCATACGAGTACCTTTACCCGCTGCAAGAATTACTGTTGTTAGAGCCATTAAAACAATTTCCTTTTTCCGTTGTTTTAGCTTGATAGAATAAGTGTGCTGCAAAGTAGATTACGTAAGTCACATCATGTGCAAATACTCAGTAGGCTAAGCAATGACTACTGAATCTTAACTTAAGCAAAGTAACACCTAATAGAATAGGGTTATTGTAACGAGGATCTTGCGTAGATATAAGTAATAATGAAGAGATATTAGCCATAACGATTAATTTATTTACAAATAGCCACGGGATTTATCATCAAGCACAAAAAAGCCCACATAAAGTGGGCTTTTAAAAACCAGATAGGCTTACTTTTTACGTAATTGCTGAATAATGCGTAGCTGAGCAATTGCTTCAGCTAGTTGCATTGCTGCTTGATTGTAATCAAGTTCAGCAGATGCGCCTTTTGCCATTTGGGCTTCAGCGTCACGCTTAGCTTGCTCTGCAGCTTTTTCGTCTAGGTCTTCACCACGAACAGCTGTATCAGCAAGTACGGTCACTATGTTCGGTTGAACTTCTAGTGTACCGCCAGCAATATAGATGAGTTCTTCTTCACCAAATTGCTTAACTAAACGTACCATACCAGGTTTAAGGGCAGTTAGTAGTGGGGCGTGACCGGCGTTAACACCTAACTCACCTTCACTACCAGATACTTGAATAGATTCTACTAAACCAGAAAATAATTTCTCTTCAGCACTTACTACATCAAGATGTACAGTCATAGCTGCCATACTACCCTCCTAATTACATGCTTTTGGCTTTTTCTTGAGCTTCTTCGATAGAGCCAACCATGTAGAACGCTTGCTCTGGCATATCATCAAACTCACCGTTTAAGATACCTTTGAAGCCTGCAATTGTGTCTTTAAGTGAAACGTATTTACCTGGCGCACCTGTAAATACCTCTGCCACGAAGAATGGCTGAGATAGGAAACGCTGGATTTTACGTGCACGAGATACAAGTTGCTTATCTTCGTCAGAAAGCTCGTCCATACCTAGAATCGCGATGATGTCTTTAAGCTCTTTGTAACGCTGAAGAACTGTTTGAACGCCGCGCGCTATACCGTAGTGCTCTTCACCGATTACTTGTGGATCAAGCTGACGTGAAGATGAATCAAGAGGGTCTACCGCTGGGTAGATACCTAGTGATGCGATATCACGTGAAAGTACCACTGTTGCATCTAAGTGAGCAAACGTTGTTGCTGGAGATGGATCCGTTAAATCATCCGCAGGTACGTATACCGCTTGGATTGAAGTAATTGAACCAGTCTTAGTAGATGCGATACGCTCTTGAAGTACACCCATTTCTTCAGCAAGTGTAGGCTGGTAACCTACCGCTGATGGCATACGACCAAGAAGTGCTGATACTTCTGTACCCGCAAGTGTGTAACGGTAGATGTTATCTACGAAGAAAAGTACGTCGCGACCTTCGTCACGGAACTTCTCAGCCATAGTAAGACCTGTTAACGCTACGCGTAAACGGTTACCCGGTGGCTCGTTCATCTGACCGTATACAAGCGATACTTTATCAAGTACGTTTGAATCGTTCATTTCATGGTAGAAATCGTTACCCTCACGAGTACGCTCACCAACACCTGCGAATACTGAGTAGCCGCTGTGCTCGATTGCGATGTTACGGATAAGTTCCATCATGTTTACGGTTTTACCAACACCGGCACCACCGAATAAACCAACTTTACCACCTTTAGCGAATGGACATACAAGGTCGATTACCTTGATACCCGTTTCTAAAAGTTCTACTGAGCTTGATTGCTCTTCGTAAGTAGGTGCTGCACGGTGGATAGACATACGCTCGTCTTCACCGATTGGACCTGCTTCATCAATTGGCTCACCAAGTACGTTCATGATACGACCTAGGGTCTTAGTACCAACTGGAACTTGAATTGCTTCGCCTGTGTTTGCTACTGCAGCACCACGACGTAAACCGTCTGTAGTACCTAGTGCGATAGTACGTACCACACCGCCACCTAGCTGCTGTTGAACTTCTAAAGTCAAACCAGCTAAATCGCCATCTGTTACTTTTAGCGCGTCATATACGGCTGGCACGCTGTCTTGTGGAAATTCGATATCCACAACGGCGCCGATAATTTGGACGACCTTACCTAAACTCATGTCTATTCCTCTCGTTAATCTTTGCCTGAAGCATTAAACTGCTGCTGAACCAGAACAAATCTCACTAATTTCTTGTGTGATTGCTGCTTGGCGAGCTTTGTTATATACAAGCTGTAACTCATCCATAAGGTCACCGGCATTATCAGTTGCAGCTTTCATTGCAACCATGCGGGCAGCCTGTTCAGAGGCAGCGTTTTCAACTACACCTTGGTATACCTGAGACTCAATGAAACGTACTAACAAAGACTCTAAAATAGCCTCTGGGTTTGGTTCATATAAGTAATCCCACGCATGTGTAGATACTTCTTCTTCAGCTTTTGGCAAAGGGAGTAACTGATCTACTATTGGCTCTTGCTTCATGGTATTAACAAAGTTGTTATATACCAGGAATAAACGGTCAATCTTACCTTCAGAGAATGCATCTAGCATTATTTTTACTGGACCAATTACGTCCTGTACTGAAGGCTTATCTCCAAGACCTGCTTTTTTAGCAAGCACTTGACCACCAAAACGTTGAAAGAAGCCAGCTGCTTTACTACCTAAAGTAGCAAAATCAGCATCTACGCCTTTTTCTTTCCACGCTTTAATCTCTAATGCGACTTTTTTAAACTCGTTTGAGTTTAAACCGCCACACAGACCACGGTCAGTAGAGATAACAATATAACCAACTCGTTTTACTTCACGTTCTTCTAAGAACGGGTGAGTAAAATCAAGATTTGCTTGAGCAACACGACCAATCACTTTACGTAATTTTTCAGCGTATGGACGGCTTGAAGCCACTCGTTCTTGCGCCTTTTTCATTTTAGACGCAGCAACCATTTCCATTGCGCTAGTGATCTTTTGAGTATTTTTAATACTGCCGATCTTGCTTTTAATCTCTTTTCCGCTGGCCATGACTCTCTCTCCGAATCAAGGTGTGCTTTAGGATATAAAGCACACCATTAATAACTAAATTACCAAGTTTGCGTAGACTTGAACTTCTCTAGAAGTTCTTTAAGCTGCGCTTCGATCTCGGCGTTGTAGTTACCAGTTTCATTGATTTGAGCCATAAGCTCTGCGTATGTGCTATTTGCGTAAGAAAGTAAAGCCGCTTCGAAATCCATAATTTTAGCGATTTCGATGTCTTTTAAGTAACCTTTCTCAGCTGCGAATAACGACAAAGACATTTCAGCAACAGACATTGGCGCGTACTGTTTCTGTTTCATTAGCTCTGTTACACGCTCACCATGCTCAAGTTGAGCACGAGTAGCATCATCAAGGTCAGACGCGAACTGCGAGAACGCAGCTAATTCACGGTACTGAGCTAGGGCTAGACGGATACCGCCACCTAGTTTCTTAACGATTTTAGTTTGTGCAGCACCACCAACACGCGATACCGAGATACCAGCATTTACTGCCGGACGGATACCTGAGTTGAATAAGTCAGTTTCTAAGAAGATCTGACCATCGGTGATAGAGATAACGTTTGTCGGTACGAACGCAGAAACGTCGCCGCCTTGAGTTTCAATGATAGGCAATGCCGTCAATGAACCTGTTTTACCTTTCACTTCACCGTTAGTGAATTTTTCAACGTAATCAGTGTTTACACGTGATGCACGCTCTAAAAGACGCGAGTGAAGGTAGAATACGTCACCTGGGTATGCTTCACGGCCTGGTGGACGCTTAAGTAGCAATGAGATTTGACGGTAAGCAACAGCTTGCTTAGATAAATCATCATATACGATTAATGCGTTTTCACCACGGTCACGGAAGTATTCACCCATAGTACAGCCCGAGAACGGTGCTAAGTACTGAAGTGCCGCAGATTCAGAAGCAGATGCTACAACTACGATAGTATTTGCAAGTGCACCGTGCTCTTCTAATTTACGTACTACGTTAGCAATAGTAGATGCTTTTTGACCAACCGCTACGTACACACACTTAACGCCTGTGTCTTTTTGGTTGATGATTGCATCGATTGCTAGTGCAGTTTTACCTGTTTGGCGGTCACCGATAACAAGCTCACGTTGACCACGACCAACTGGAATCATTGCATCGATAGATTTGTAACCAGTTTGCACTGGCTCATCTACTGATTGACGCTCGATTACACCTGGTGCAATTTTTTCTACAGGTTCAAAACCGTCGTTATCTAAAGCGCCTTTACCATCGATAGGAGCACCTAGTGTGTTAACAACACGACCAAGTAGACCCGCACCAACAGGCACTTCTAAGATACGACCAGTTGTGTATACTTTTACGCCTTCAGTAAGGTCAGCGTAAGGACCCATTACTACTGCACCAATTGAGTCGCGCTCAAGGTTTAGTGCGATAGCATAACGGTTGCCAGGAAGCTCAATCATCTCACCTTGCATACAGTCAGCTAGACCGTGGATGCGAATGATACCGTCAGTAACAGATACAATTGTACCTTCGTTACGAGCTTCACTTACAACTTCGAACTTCTCAATACGTTGTTTGATCAGATCTGAAATTTCAGTGGAATTAAGTTGCATGCTCTTTTTCCCAATTACGATTGTAGTGTTGTGGCTAAGCGATTTAATTTACCGCGTAAAGAGCCGTCAATTACAGTGTCACCCGCCTTGATAATAAGGCCGCCAACAACTGTAGCGTCTTCACTACAATTCAGCTTAACTTTGCGTGCGAAACGTTTTTCAAGTGCCGCTACCAATGATTCTTGCTGCGCTGCAGCAAGAGGCGTTGCCGAAATCACGTCAATATCGATTTCTTTGTCATAGTCTGCTTTTAAAGCAGAAAATAAATGAGCAACTTCAGGTAGTGCAATCAAACGTCCATTTTCAGCCATCACCTTAACTAGGTTCTGACCTTGTTCGTTGAGCTGCTCACCACATAAGTTAATAAATAACTCAGCTTGTGCAGTAGCAGTAGGCAATCCAGCTAAAATGGTTGATGCCTGTTCATTGCTGGCAACGTGGCCAGCAAAGAACAACATGTCATTCCAACTTTCAATGGTGCCTTTTTCAACGGCAAGTTCAAAAGCCGCTTTAGCGTATGGGCGAGCGATAGTAGTCAATTCAGACATGCTCATACCCTCCTAATTACAGCTCAGCGACAAGTTTTTCAACGATGTCACTATGTGCGGCTTGATTGATTTCGCGCTCTAAAATTCTTTCTGCGCCAACCACAGCCAGAGTTGCTACTTTCTTACGTAGCTCTTCTGTCACACGGTTACGCTCTGATTCAATTTCAGAGTGCCCTTGAGCAATAATTTTTTCACGCTCTTGCTGACCACGAACAGTTTCTTCGTCAACAATTAGCACGGCACGCTTTTTAGCTTGTTCAATGATATCAGCCGCTTGAGCCTTTGCATCTTTAAGCTGTTCTGCAGCTTTGTGTTGCGCAAGTTCTAAGTCTTTTTCGGCTCTATCAGAGGCAGCTAAACCATCTTCGATTTTCTTCTGGCGAGCTTCAATTGCACCGTTTAGTGGTGGCCATACGTATTTCATACAAAATAATACGAACACCGTAAACGCAATTAATTCACCGATAAGAGTGGCGTTTAAGTTCACAACCGCTCCTCCTTAAATAGTAAGCTGTTCAAAAAATAAAATTAAAGTACGAACAACAATACCATCGCGATACCAACACCAATCATTGCTACAGCATCGATTAGACCAGCAAGGATAAACATTTTAACTTGTAGCGATGGTGCAAGCTCAGGTTGACGCGCACATGCTTCAAGGAATTTACCGCCCATGTTACCAAAACCGATTGCTGTACCGATTGCACCGAAGCCGATAAGTAAAGCTACTGCGATGTACTTAAGACCTAATACTAGTTCCATTTTTTTCTCCAAAGTTTCAATTGTAATTAAAAGTAAAAATTAAAAGTTATAAATTAGTGATTATCCGAACTTGCCATGCTTAGGTATACGATTGTAAGCATCATAAATACGAATGCTTGCAATACAATTACCAAGATATGGAATACAGCCCACACAAAGTGTAACGGTAGTTGCATTAAACCTATTGCACCGATAAGGATGAAGATTAACTCACCTGCATATAAGTTACCGAACAAACGCAGTGCCAGTGAAAACGGCTTAGAAACCAATGCGATAAGCTCTAGTAATAGGTTAAATGGGATTAAAAGAATCTGCATAGCTGTATTGTTTGAACTAAACGGATGAAGTGTTAGTTCTTTAATAAAACCGCCGATACCCTTTATTTTTATTGAGTAACCAATCATTAGAATGAACACGCCCAGCGCAAGTGCTGCTGTCATGTTGATATCTGTAGTTGGTACAATTTTCATGTATACGTCGTGTGAATCCATACCAAACGCAGTTTCGCCAACAAAGCCGGCAAATGCTGGTAGGAAGTCAACTGGGATTAAATCCATTAAGTTCATTAAGAATATCCACACGAATATTGTTAATGCTAATGGTGCAATTAGCTTACTTTTACCGTGGAAGGTATCGCGTACGTTGTCGCCAACGAACTCAACAACCATTTCAATGAAACACTGAAATTTTCCAGGTACACCCAGAGTTGATTTTTTTGCGGCACTACGGAAGATCCATAAAAATATTAGACCTAGTCCGATAGACCATGCGAGGGTATCTACATGCCATGTCCAGAAGCCACTATCCGTACATGCTTTATTGAAGGCAAGACCAGCGTCGGTCGAGCACATCTTAGCATTGGTTAAGTGGTGCTGAATATGGCTAGATAGAGTAACTTCTTCTGCAGCCATGTTATATCCCAAAAGTTAATGTTTAAAAAAAACGGGTGTAAACAATCCTGTAAACAACACCAACACATAAGCACAAAAGAAAGGTAATAAAACTACCGGATAAAGCTTTAGCATTAGTGCAAACAAAACGATTGTTAGCATAAATTTTAATCCGTTGCCGCGTTTCAACGAGGCATACGCTTGATTTGCTCGACTTGCACCCATATATCTGAATGCATAAAGCGCAAATACAAAGTTAGGAAGTACTGCGACAGCGCCACCAGCTAATGCTGAAAGTGCGGCATTGGTTTCCCAACCTATAAAAATTATTAGTGCAGCTAAAAGGGCTACAAATCCCTGAAGGCAAATTAATTTTAATGCGGCAAGCCTATACGGGCCTGCTAACTTATTAGTCACTTTTAATTAACCTTTATGACGCTCTAATTGTCAGGGTATGAAAACTGGCGAAATTATACTTAATCCTGCCAGTTTTGCAACTTGAGTAGGTGCTTTGTAACACAAAATCGCTGTAAATGTCCCTTTTTAGACATCCAATGAATTAATGGTGGGAATAGTCTTGATTGATACGGTTTAAAATACCGTCTAACTCGTCAAGATTAGTGTAAGAAATAACCAACTTCCCTTTGCCTTTTTTGTTGTAATTTATTTCTACTTTTGCCCCAAGGTTATCAGCAAGTTGTTGCTCTAACTGTTTAACATCTGGGTCTTTTTCTATCACTTCTTTTGCTGGAGCAGGCTCTAAAATAGAGCGCACTAGCTTTTCAGTTTCGCGAACGGTCAATGCTTTTGCAACAGCTAAACGGGCAGCATCTGATTGCACTTCACCTTCAAGTGCTAATAAGCAACGAGCGTGACCCATTTCAATGTCACCATGCTCTAACAATATCTTTACATCGTTATTAAGATTATTTAAGCGTAATAAGTTAGTCACGGTCGTACGCGATTTACCAACTGCATCCGCCACTTGTTGATGCGTTAACTCAAACTCATTAAGCAAGCGATTAAGCGCAATCGCTTCTTCCATGGCGTTTAAGTCTTCACGCTGAATATTTTCAATTAGGGCAATAGCAACGGCCGCTTCATCGGGTACATCTTTAATAATACACGGTACAAACTCAAGCTTGGCAATTTGAGCCGCGCGCCAACGACGTTCACCGGCAATAATTTCATAACTGTTATGCGCAACTGGGCGCACAACAATCGGTTGAATTATCCCTTGTGAACGAATTGAACTGGCGAGTTCTTCAAGTGCCTCTTCAGACATGTCTTTACGAGGTTGGTATTTCCCTGAGTGTAAAAACTCGATGGGTAGTTTTTGTAATTCACTGTTGCTAGGCTGTGCCGCATTTTCAACTGCGTTTGTTACATTGGCGCTGTCGTGTTCCTTGCTTTCGCTTGGTGCAGGTTTAGATGAACTTAAAAGTGCATCGAGTCCTCGGCCTAAACCTCGTTTTTTAGCAGACATGTTATTTTTTTACCTCAAAGTTAGGCGACAACGGGAGTTGTTTTTTCTTTTCTGCGTAGCATTTCACCCGCGAGAGCTAAATACGCTTTCGCACCACTTGATGCTCGATCGTAGTACATTGCCGGTGCGCCAAAACTTGGGGCTTCTGCAAGTCGAACATTACGTGGGATCACCGTACGGTATACTTTATCGCCAAAATGTTGTTTTAATTGTTCTGATACATCATTTGCTAATCGATTACGCGGATCGTACATAGTACGAAGTATGCCTTCAATCTGTAAGTTAGGATTAACTAACTTAGCAAGTTGCGTAATCGTGTCCATTAATGCGGTTAATCCTTCCAATGCATAATATTCACATTGCATAGGGACTAAAATAGAATCGGCAGCGGCCATGGCATTAACGGTTAACATATTTAAAGAAGGTGGGCAGTCTATAAAAATAAACTCGTACTGATCCTGAATTTTTTCAAGTGCATTGCGTAAGCGTACTTCTCGCGCAAATAATTCCATCAATTTAACTTCTGCAGCGGTCACATCGCCGTTTGCAGCAATCATATGATACTCGCCTGAGGTTTCTTTAATAATCACCTCATCAATAGGCTTATCTTCTATGAGTAAATCATAGATAGTAGGGACGTCACCATATTTGTCGACGCCACTGCCCATGGTCGCATTGCCTTGCGGATCGAGATCTATTAACAGCACTTTACGTTTCGTTGCAGCCATAGATGCAGCGAGATTAACGGCAGTGGTCGTTTTACCTACTCCGCCTTTTTGATTTGCTAATGCGATGACTTTTGCCACAGTGTCTCTGATCCCTAGTCTTTAGAAAGAATTATTAAATGTCGTTGTGCATCTAAATCGGGTACTTCTAATGCAATTTTTTGCTCAAACTTAACACCAGCAGGGAGTGAGTCTAATTCCTCACTTGGAAATACCCCTTTAAGTGCAATGAACTTACCTGAATGATCGATTAAGTGCGAACACCAGTCAATCATATCTTGTAACGATGCAAATGCACGACTTAGTACGCCATCTAATTTAACACTTGGTTGATATTCTTCAACTCTTGACTGCACAGGGGTCACATTATCAAGGCCAAGCTCATGTTTAACATGCATTAAAAAACGTACACGTTTACCTAAACTATCTAATAATACAAACTGCGTATCGGGTAAGGCAATAGCTAACACTATGCCCGGTAAACCAGGACCTGTGCCAACATCAATATAATGATGACCGGTCAAGTGAGGCGCAACAACTAAGCTATCCATTATATGTTTAACCATCATTTCTTGAGGTAAACGTACTGAGGTTAAATTATAGGCTTTATTCCACTTATCGAGTAATTCGACATAGCGAACAAGTTGTTGCTGTTGTTTTTGTGTTAGCGCAATATCAGTTTGCGCTAACAAAGTTGTTAATTGTTGCTGTAACACAATGTACCTTTACCGTTACGCAGTTTTGCGCAACAAGCCTTGCTTCTTCAGATACACTAATAATAGCGAAATCGCCGCTGGGGTGATACCAGAAATACGCGAAGCTTGACCAATAGTGTCTGGACGAGCATCAATTAGCTTAGCAACAACCTCATTTGATAAACCTGAGACGGTTTTATAATCAAACTCTTTTGGTAAAATTGTTTCTTCATGACGAAGCTGCTTATTGATCTCATCTTGCTGGCGTGCAATGTAACCTGCGTACTTAGTATGAATTTCAACCTGCTCTAAGGCGGCCTTATTGGTAAACTCAGATCCGAGTCCTTCAATGGCCATCAAGTCGTTATAACGCACTTCAGGTCGGCGTAATAATTCTTCTAAGCTGGCTTCACGCACAAGTGGCGTTTTAAGTAATTCATTTACTTGATCAACAACCGCATGATCTTTATGGATCCAGGTGTCTTTAATACGCTGTTTCTCTTTAGCGATCACTTCCATTTTTTCGTTGAATGCTTGCCAACGTTCATCATTAACTAAACCTAATTCACGGCCTTTTTCAGTTAAACGTATATCAGCGTTGTCTTCACGTAGTAACAAACGGTATTCAGCACGGCTAGTAAACATGCGGTATGGTTCTTTTGTACCCAGTGTTGCCAGGTCGTCAATTAGTACGCCAACATAGGCTTCATCACGACGTGGTGTCCACGATTCTTTGCCTTGCACTTGTAATGCCGCATTCATACCTGCGATCAGACCTTGTGCGCCCGCTTCTTCGTAACCGGTCGTACCATTAATCTGACCAGCAAAAAATAAACCATCAATAAATTTAGTTTCTAATGATTGTTTTAAGTCGCGCGGATCAAAAAAGTCATATTCAATAGCGTAGCCAGGACGACAAATATGTGCATTTTCAAATCCGGTGATCGATTGCACAATTTCTAACTGCACATCGAACGGTAAGCTGGTTGAAATACCGTTAGGATATAACTCGTATGACGTTAAGCCTTCTGGCTCTACAAATATCTGATGCTTATCTTTATCAGCAAAACGGACAATTTTATCTTCAATAGACGGACAGTAACGTGGGCCTATTCCTTCGATAACACCTGAGTACATAGGTGAGCGATGTAAGTTTTTGCGAATAACATCATGTGTTTTTTCATTGGTGTAAGTGATGTAACACGGGATTTGTTGTGGGTGGTCACTTTGTTTACCCATAAATGAGAATACCGGTGTTGGTGCATCACCTGGTTGTTCTTGCATTTTAGAAAAATCAACAGTGCGTGCATCAATACGTGGTGGTGTGCCTGTTTTTAAACGATCCACTCTAAATGGAAGTTCGCGTAAACGATCAGCCAATGCAATTGAAGGTGGATCGCCTGCACGGCCACCTTTAAAGTTTTCAAGACCGATATGAATTTGGCCACCTAAGAATGTGCCTACGGTTAGTACTACACTAGGAGCACTGAAACGCAGACCCATTTGGGTAACGACACCTGTTACACGGTTGTTTTCAACGATAAGATCATCACATGATTGTTGAAAAATCTTTAAGTTTTCTTGGTTTTGAAGTGTGTTCTGAATAGCCGCTTTGTACAAAGCACGATCCGCTTGAGCACGAGTAGCTCGTACAGCAGGGCCTTTAGAAGAATTAAGCGTACGGAATTGGATCCCGCCTTTGTCAATAGCCTGAGCCATTGCGCCACCAAGGGCATCAATTTCTTTAACTAAGTGGCCTTTGCCAATGCCACCAATCGCTGGGTTACAAGACATTTGACCAAGGGTATCCATATTGTGAGTCAGCAGCAGGGTATTCATCCCCATACGGGCAGCTGCCAATGCGGCTTCAGTGCCTGCATGTCCACCACCTACTACGATAACGTCAAAATTTTCGTGAAAAATCATTAATGGGATCCTACTTAAATCAAACCAGTAAACTTCAAAAGGGAGCGTATTCTACCTAGAAATTAGCAGAAGATAAATGATTAAACAGTGCTCAAGATCTAAGTAAGTGATCTCTAATAATATAAAGGATCTTTTAAAGAGATCTTTTAATACTATTACTACTACTGATCGGGTTTTCTGTTGATAAGCTTTAGATCATGATTAAAAACATATAATTAGATCGGATCTAAAGGTGTTAGTATGATCGGATCTTCAGGCAAATAAGCTCTGATCAAAACAGGCTGTTATACACAGGCCGATCAAGTCTCGATCTTATCCCATGGATAAGCATGGCTAAAAAAGCAGTTTAATCAGTGTTTATCCACAAAACTTATTAAATTATTAGCAAATTGTGGGTAACTTTATTTATAACTTTTCGCTTGATCTTTCTATTTTAAACCTGTCTGTGCTATCCATGAGTCTAACCAAGCTAAGGCCGTATCTTCGGGCAGTGCTTCATCAAGAATATTAAGCTCTAAACGTTGTGCTACTTTTACAGCGCCTTTTTGGCTTAAAAGAGTATCTACATTACGTCCTGCAAGGTTATAAGTGTCGTAACTAGTATCGCCAAGCGCAATAACCGAATACTTTAAATGCGAAAGATCATCCACTTGCGATACTTGTTCGATAAAACCAATCAGGTTGTCAGGGTAATCACCCGCACCGTAGGTTGATGTACAAACCAACCAAATAGTATTTTGTTGATCTATTTCATTAAATTCAGGTTGATCATGTAGTTGGCTATTAATCCCTTGGTTGTTAAGTGCATCATTTAACTGCTCTGCAACGTATTCGGCGGATCCCATTTGACTACCAACGATAATATTTACTGAACTCATGAATATGGCTGATCACTATTAGTTTTAATTGCTGCCTATGATAGCTCAGTGAGTATAACAGTAAAGTTAAGAGTGTTATTTTGTATAACTATTTTTGTGGTAATTTAAGCCTTGGTATTAATTGCTTTCTTAACTTACTGATTATTAATGATTTAACAAAATATCTTTAAATGTAATCTTCTGATCAAGTTGTTGATAAGGTTGGGGAAAGCTCTGCTTAACTAAAAACAAATATTATTAATAGTTTGCTAAGTTATTGATTTTATATTGAGTGTTAACCACCAGCTAGTACAAATTTATAGATAAAGACGTGTTGATCTTAGTGTGGATACAAAGCATGTTGATAACTTAAAATTGGGATCGAAAATAATTTTAAAAAATGATCTATTTATGCAGATCAGACTAGAAATCCATTTTTATTTTCTAAAAATCGCTATTTAGCTTATTTAAACACAGCATATTTTTACTTTTTATCGCTTTTAACTCATTTTCAAGGCAATAAAACCCCAATTGTGGATAACTGATCTGCAAAAAAATAATTTTCATCAATTTAAACTAAGAAAATAACTATGTTTTGCTGGTGGAGTGGGTGATAAAGCTTACTTTTTAGGTACGTTTTATTTTTATGGTTTGATAATTACCTATGCCCAAGCTTGGAAAGCTAATGTAATAGGTTCTCTTTTAGGGCGAAATAAGCTTAATTTTTTACTATTAATGTAGGTAGTTTATCTGTTGTTTGGTGTGATTATAGGTTTAGCTCATCTGCCTTAAACACATTTTTAAACATGAATGGAGGCTAATATTGGTGCAATTTAGCTGTATCTTTTAGCCTGTTTGGTTTTTAAAGTGAGTTATTAAAATACATTTTGGCGAGTCGATATTAAAAATAGTAGGACATTAAAAAGGGCACCTAAGTGCCCTTAATGATTAAATTATTAGTTAAACTATTTACCGATACAATAAGTAAAAAAGCTAATAAAAACAGTTAGTTTATACATTGTTGGTGGGTCTGTGGTGGCCCACTTTCGCATTAGAAAATATCGTGCAAGTAAACTAAAGGAAAGTAAGCCCGATCACCAAGTTTAATTATCTATAGTTTATAGATGCTTTCTTGTTGAGTGATTCAGCCTTTTTTTTGATGAAATCACTTTCGTTTATATCACCTTTTATCTTGTTACCAAGAAGCCATTGATCAAGCTCTAACCTATCGAAGAAGATCTTTTTACCATTAGGTTTTGCATGAGGAATAATGCCTTCATGGGTTAGTTTATAGATGTAGCTTTTTGCCATACCTGTATAAAGTGCGCATTCGTCAACTGTTAATGCGGCTTTGTTGCATAAGTGACTTTTCAAGATCATCTCTTCAAT
>NZ_JBQKUL010000068.1:0-14472 GCF_054968565.1 Pseudoalteromonas sp. G5_S1_54_S4
AGTAGTGGCATTAATCAACCCGCTAAAATTGCTGATTTAGGTAGCGGTGTTTTTGCCTGTATCTCGACTAAAAACCAAAGCCCACACACGCTCGAAGAGTTATTAAAAAGGGTAGTAAATAAGTTACCAAAAACTTATCAAATCAAAGGGCTAGACTTACAACTCAATTACAGCGTGGGGATTAGTGCCTTTGGTAAACGTGATGACTTTGAATTTTGGTTGAAACGAGGCTACTTGGCATTACATAACGCTAAACATAGTCTAAGTAAGGTAAGCTCATCATCTGCGGACAGCAGTTTAGCTATGGACGTTGCGCTTGCTGCTAAGCTTCAACAAGCGATAAGAACGGATCAGCTCGCTCTGTTTTATCAACCACAAATTAGTTTAAAAGATAACAGTGTCAATGGTGCCGAAGCTCTACTACGCTGGCCTAATACTGAGTTTAAAAACATTTCCATAGAAAAACTAATTCTACTTGCCGAACATACCGGTATTATTAATGAATTAACACTTTGGGTGATAGAGCAAGCCTGCAAAGACATTGCAAAACTGGCAAATGAGGGCATAACTGAACATAGTATTAGCGTTAATTTAAGTGCAAAAAACCTAGCCATTGCCAATTTAACCGAAAAAGTAGAAAACCTTTTAATAAAGTATCAGGTTGCCCCTCATTTATTGAAGTTTGAGCTGACTGAATCAGCGTTTGTCGAAAATCAAGATGCGTTAGTCACCTTAGTTGGTGAACTTGCCACACTGGGCGTTAAGGTGGTGTTAGACGATTTTGGTACTGGTTATTCATCGCTTAGCTACTTAGTTAACTATCACTTTAGTGAACTTAAAGTAGATAAGTCGTTTGTGTTTGATTTAACCGATAACCGGGCTCATCAGGTCATTGTGCAAACAGCCATAGATATGGCACATAACTTGGGCCTTACTATCACGATTGAGGGAGTAGAAACTCAAGAAGTTCACCAGCTGCTCAACACCATGAAAGCTGACCGTACCCAAGGCTATTTGTACGCAAAAGCACTCTCTTATGATAATTATTTAGACTTCTTGAACAGCCAATACCGCCTAAAAATGTTAAGCTCCCCTTTTTAACATCTTTGGGGCCAAGAAAAGATGCAAGGTACACTGCGTAAATTAAAGTCGAGCTTAACAGAGCCAGTTCAATATCATCTACCTGTAGGTGAGCAGCTGGTTGATTTAAATGCCTTAATTGGCAAACAGCTGACCCTTACTTTTAGTGGCACAATTTTGTGCTCTAACTGTGGTAAAAAAACCAAAAAGAGCTACTCTCAAGGACATTGCTTTGTATGTATGCGCAAACTTGCTAGTTGCGATATGTGTATCATGAAACCGGAAACCTGCCATTACGACCAAGGCACCTGCCGCGAGCCAGAGTGGGGCGAAGAAAATTGCATGATCCCGCATTATGTATACCTAGCAAATACCTCAGGATTAAAAGTGGGCATTACTCGCCATACACAAATCCCTACCCGTTGGATTGACCAAGGGGCAACCCAAGCCTTACCCATTTTTAAAGTGCAGACTCGTTTGCAATCGGGCTTAGTTGAAGTAGCACTGGCACAGTTTATTGCTGATAAAACCAATTGGCGCAATATGCTCAAAGGACAAAACGACGTTCTTGATTTAAAAGCAGCGGCTGCTGAGCTTATTCCACAAATTAGCGAAAAACTAACCGAGCTGAGTGAGTTATTTGGCGCAACCGCTATTGAACAGCTTGATCAAGACGTTGTGAATCTTGATTTTCCTGTAAGCGAATACCCAAGCAAAATCAGCTCATTTAACTTCGATAAAAACCCCGTTGTTAGCGGTATTTTACAAGGCATTAAAGGCCAATATTTAATTTTTGATAACGGCGTTATTAATATTCGTAAGTTCACCTCTTATGAAGTGAGTGTAGACTCAGAATAACCTTTTGCTGCTTGGTTATAAAATGCTATCCACTGCTGCTGCGTTAATGGATGGCAATAATAATAGCCCTGAATAACATTGCAGCCTATTTCGACTAAGTGTGCCTCTTGCGAGGCATGCTCAACGCCCTCAGCAACCACATCCAATCCTAAACTTGTCGCCATGGCTATAATGGCCGCCACAATTTGGCTATTGCCATACTCATCAGGAATCTTAGCAATAAAGCTCGCATCAATTTTTAATGTATTAAACGGTAATTTGGTTAAATAACTGAGTGCAGAATACCCCGTACCAAAATCATCCAGCGCAATATGCACGCCCAGCGCTTTGAGCTGTTGTAGTTGCTCTTTTGCCTGTGAAAACGAGCTAATAAAGCTGCTTTCGGTCAGCTCAATTTCAAGTAAGCTGCCAGGTAATTGGTAACGAGTAAGCATAGCTTTAATATTATCAGCCAACTTACCTTGACTTAAATGACACGCAGAGACATTAATCGCTAAACGTCCGGCATCAATCCCCTGCGCTTGCCAAAGGGTTAACTCTTTACCTGCTTGGTTTATAACCCATAAATCTAAACGCACCACCAAACCTAGCTCTTCAGCAAGCGGAATAAACTGCGCTGGTGAAATAATCCCTAAATCAGGGTCATGCCACCGCAACAGTGCTTCAGCTCCCATAATCAACCCTGTTTTTAAACATTTTTTAGGCTGAAAATGAAGCTCAAACTCATCATTTTCAAGCGCATGTTGAAAGCGGCTCATCATCGCTAAGCGCTCTAAAGATCGGGCATTCATTGAGGGTTGAAACAACTGAAACGAATTACGCCCCACATCTTTTGAGCGATACATGGCAATATCAGCATGCTTTAATAATGTTTCACTGTCTAAGCCATCATCAGGGTAAACAGCCGCCCCTATAGACGCGGTAACACCAACCTCAAAGCCTTCAAGCTTAAACGGTGTATTTAAGTGATTTAAAATACTCTCAGCAAGGGTGATAGCACCTTCTACATTGTTTATTTCGCACAATACAATAAACTCATCGCCCCCTAATCGCGCCAGCGTATCTCCCTCATTGAGGGTGTTAATAATGCGCTCAGAGACTAATTTTAATAAGGTATCCCCGGCATTATGGCCTAAGCTGTCATTCACCTCTTTAAAACGGTCAAGGTCAATAAACATTACCGCTAACATTTGTTTATCTCTGTGTGCTGAGGCGAGTGCCATAGAGAGTCTATCGTTAAATAAACGCCGGTTAGGTAAGCCAGTTAGCTCATCAAAATACGCTAACTGCACCACTTTTTCTTCTGCGCTTTTTCGCTCAGTTATGTCACTAAAAATAGCGGCGTAAATCACCTCACTATGACTTGGCTCTTTTATTTCTATAATACTGAGCCACTCAATATAAATATCACCAGATTTTTTACGATTATGAATTTCTCCTTGCCATACCCCTGTTTTGGCAAGCGAATCCCACATTTTTATATAAAAGTTTTTATCATGGCGGCCTGAACTCAACATATTGGGTCGCTTACCAATCACCTCAAACTCTTTGTAACCGGTTAAATGGGTAAATGCAGGGTTTACTTGCATAATCACTCCATTCGAGTCGGTGATCATGATGCCATCTAGGGAGGAGTCGATAATTTTATTGGCTAAAAATAAATTACGCTGCGAATGCTGCAATGCAATATCACGCTGCTGAAGTACTTTTTCAAGCTCACAACAATAAGCCGTTTCAATTTCATTAATTAAGTTTTCAAGCGATAATACACCGTTAATTTGATTATTTTCGCTTACTACTAAATGTCGAATGTTACTTTCAGACATCAGCCTGTAAGCATCAAAAAGGCTATCTTGGGGGCTTATCTGATAAAGGGGGCGACTGGCTAAGTCCCAGCAAACAAGATGGTTGTGCTGCTCGGTGATGAGCTTTAGTAAGTCGCGCTGGGTGATAATGCCATGAACATTTTCATCCTCATTAAACACCAAAATCACTTTCTCTGCGTATTCACGCATCATGCTCACCGCGTCATTAATTGCCAATGAACTCGGTACTATCCGTATGTTTTTATTATATTGATCGTTAATAGGTCTAAATTGTAAGTAATGCTCTAGCCCTTGATTGTTTACAATATCCGTAATACTGATCACGCCGCTGGGAATGTCATTTGTATCAGTGACTAACAAATGCCTTACACCCTGCTTATTAAACACCATGGCCGTCTCGGTTAATAATTGTTGGCTGGGCACACTTAGTACAGGGCTCGACATAACGCTTTCAATCGCTAACTGCCTAAGTGAGTGATTAGAAAAGTTAAGTGTTAAGCAATCGGTCTCAGTCCATACGCCTACTATTTGTTGCTGTTGTTTAACAAAAATAGCGCTAACATTATGCGCTCGCATTAGTTTCACCGCTTCAATTAAAGGGGTATCCTTAGCGCAGGCGATCACCTTATTGGTAAATACATCGCATACTTTTTGATAGCGGCTAGTGTGAGGCATTGCTTCTACTTCCAAAATTAAACCAATTAATGATTATAAATTATTCAGTAAAAAACAATTTGATTTAGGACAATAGATGAGCATCAGTTACCCACAAATTATTATTTATAATAATGAAATTGAGCTAATAGAGCACGCCAATGATTTACACGACTTTATTTACACTATGGAAGCAAGTGAACAGCAAAAAGTCATTATTTTAGATAAGGTTAGTGGCTATCAAAGCTTAAGCGGCCATTCGCTCACGGCGCTCAGTGCAAGCCAATTAGCAGAGCTAGTAAAAGAATATTTAGCAAAAGAAGGGCAATGCTGCTTAAGTAAAATAGAGCAGCTAACTCCAGATCAGGCATTCAGGTTACTCGCCGAAATCAACTAGCGCTTTAACGTGTGCAATCGCGCTGCGCCCGAGGGCCGACAGTGAGTATCCTCCCTCTAAATAAGAAATAATACCTAAACAATGATGCTGTTGGCTAAATTGCGCTAACTGCTCAGTAAGCCATATATAATCACTTTCAACAAACTTAAGACTGGCCATGTCATCTTCTAAATGTGCGTCAAATCCCGCGCTTATAAAAAGTAGCTCAGGCTTAAATCCTGTTAATTTTGGTAGCCATTGTTGCTCATAAAGTGCTTTTAAATCAGCACCATCACTAGCTATCGGTAAAGGTGAATTTACCAGTGTGGCGTTATTTTTAATGGCGGTATTAGGATAAAATGGATATTGAAATAACGAGCACAGCAACACATTTTCATCATCCATAAAAATATCTTGAGTCCCATTGCCATGGTGTACGTCAAAATCAACAATGGCAATGCGTTTTACGCCTTTGCTTTGTGCGTATTTAACCGCAATCGCAAGGTTATTAAACACACAAAAACCAGAAGAGCTATCTCGGTTAGCATGATGCCCTGGCGGGCGCACTGAACAAAACGCGGCATCGAGTTTGCCAGCTAAAATCTCATCAACAGCGAGTAACCCAGCCCCTACGGCACGCTCAATGGCCTTTAAAGAGTCGGGGCATAACCACGTGTCTCCATCTAGATCACTGAGCCCCTCGGTGGGGATCATGTCTTCTACATGCTTAATATGCTGCTCACTGTGCGCCAATAAGTAGTGCTCGCGCAATGCTTTAGGCGCTTGTTTTTGCTCAATAGCCACATCCAGTCCACTAGCAAGTAAACGGTCATTAATCGCATCTAAACGCTCAGGGCATTCTGGGTGATCTTCAATCATTTTATGTTTACGACAGTGAGGATGAGAAATAATCGCAGTGCGCATAGCTAACTCCAAAAATAAGTTGCTTAACGAGTATAACAAAGCCACCTTGTGGTGGCTTTGCGACTTTGGTTGATACTAAACGACTCTTTAACCAAAGTTATGGTTATTTAGCTTTTAAGTCGAGGTTTCTAAAATCAAAGCTAAAGTCGGTTACCTGCGTTGAAACTGCATTCATTTTCGCTGATTCTACGCGGTTATCGGCGCTCATAGAAAAGCGAATAAAGGCATCTGCCTCTAATAACTTTTCATCCCACTTCACAATAAAGGTATTGCCTGTGTAATGCTCCAGTTCACCTTTAAGGCGTTTTGTATGGGTAAAATCAATGCGTAATTTACCATCCAGCTCTTCAACGATTACATCGCCATACCAATCATCATGTAATGTACCGGTGTAGTTTATATTAGGCAATTGCGGTTGAATATCTGTTGGCGCTTTTGGTACGGCATTAGCATAGGCTTTTTCTTTCCCTGCAAAATGTTTTTTAGCTAACTCTTCAACCCAATCTTTATCTTCAAGCTCGAGTACATCTTCAAGTACTTCATGAGTCACTGCCGATAATGCAGAAAATGCTTGTTGGTTGCTTAATATCACAATCCCCACGTTTTTTTCTGGTAATAAAGTCACCTGCGATACCATACCTAAAATGCCGCCACCATGTGCCAGCTTTTTAACGCCGTGGTAATCTTCTATACTCCAACCTAATCCGTAACCTCTAAATTGTTGATGATACGCTTCATAGGCACTTTTAGATGCCAGTGACGTAATATGTGGATGCCACATTTGTGCTTGCTGCTTTTCACTAAATAACTGCTCGCCATTAGGCATTTTGCCACCCGCAAGTTGAGTTCGGAGCCATTGGCTCATATCATTTACGCTTGATGCAATGGCGCCTGCCCCTCGAAAGTCTTCAAGGTAATTAACAAAAAAAGGATGCAATTTGCCATCCATTGGGATGTGTCCAATCGCCCAGTTTTTGTTGTTTTTTGCGATACGCGAAAAGCCAGCGCGCGAGTTGGTCATATTGAGCGGCTGTAGAATATTTTTTTCAATGTAGTCGTTCCAGCTCATCCCCGATATACGCGCAACAACTTCACCAGCGGTAACAAACATTAGGTTGTTGTAAGCATATTGGCTACGAAAACTGCTCGCAGGTTTTAAATATTTCAGCCCAGATAAAATATCGGCTACCGATTTATCTGTACTTGGCCAAATCATTAAATCGCCTTGACCAAGCCCTAAACCGCTACGATGACTAAGTAAATCGCGTATGCGCATTTCACGAGTAACGTAAGGGTCGTACAATCTAAACTCAGGAAGATGGTCAATTACGCGGTCATCCCAGCTTAACTTGCCTTCATCCACCAGCTTAGCCAATGCTGCACTGGTAAATGCCTTGGTATTTGAAGCAATGCCAAATAAAGTGTCTTTATTCACCTTGCTATTCGTATCAAGGTTGGCAACACCAAAGCCTTTAGCGAATACAACTTTGTCATTTTCAACAATGGCAACGGCCATTCCGGGTACATCAAAACGTGTCATTGAGGCGTTGATTACCTCTGAAATTTTATCGGTATCAACTGCTGCAGAGCTCGTAAACGCCCAGCCAGCCAATAATGCGGCTGTGGCTAATTTTTTTAGTTTCATAGTGTTACCTTAGGTTATTATTTTTGTTTAATCTTGATGAACCGCAAATTCTATTTCGGCGCGCGCTTTATTCGTATCTTGCTTACTAGGATAAGCTAAAATACGTTGACTATAATGTTCTGGCACACCGGCCTCAAGTGCGCCGCGATATACATGCTGCACGTACCAATCATAAGGTAACAGTGTGTCGTCATGTGTGTTTGCTATGTAGCAGTGTACATTAATGTCATCGTCATCTAGAAGGCTCACGGTTAAATCAACACAGTCGTAATTAGGGCCTTCAATTTTATCTAAGATCTCTTTTTCGGCTTCATTAAGCTGATACACCACCCCATATACCACAGCATCGGGTTCATTGGTGGGCACAATAGTGCATTTACCTGAACCATCTGAAAAGGCCATATTAAAGGTTAACTTATAGCCCTTTAAAAGTGCCGTACCCACACGTTTTGCATTAGGTAAACGTGCCAATAAACGATTAGATGACATATTAGAGCCAAACGAAAAATTATATAACGCCATACTATTCCTTCTTTAAATAACAACTCGCACAGCCAGTGCGATTAAAATAATGCCAATGCCGCGGTCGAACCAATAACCACTTTGCTGAAAAAAATCACGTACACGCGCTTTTGATAACAATAGCGATAAAATAGAAAACCAAGCCCACGTAGCAAGCGCCATATAAACGCCGTATCCCATTTGTACTATTACCGGCGTAGTAGGGCTAATCACCAAGGTAAACAGCGACATAAAAAATAGCGTAGCCTTAGGGTTTAATGCATTGGTAAAAAAGCCACGTCGAAACGCACGCCATGATGACTCAGCTGCAAGGCTGGGTTTTGCAGTCGGTTCTGATGAGGTATTTGTAGGTTTAGCAGCGCGCAGTGCCTGCACGCCTAAATACGCTAAATACGCGCCCGCTATATATTTAAGCGCCATAAACAACGCAGGTGATTGAGTTAACACCAGCGCAACTCCCAATACACAATAGGCTATGTGTAATAAAATAGCCGCACCAACACCGGCACTTGTCCATAAGGCATTACGCCTGCCGTGTTGTACACTTTGCTTAAGGACTACCGCAAAGTCGGGCCCAGGGCTTGCTACCGCAAAAAAATGAGCCACCGCAATTAATAAAAATTCATCGATATAGTTCATACTTAACTGGCTTGCTCTGGCGAAAAAGCCAATAATAAAGGGTTAGCCGATTGATTAACCAAGGCTTTTATTTCTTTTTGCGCTTTTTTAAATTGGCCTCGTAAATGCGGTTTTAAATGTTTTTTAGAGTGTTTATCTTGCTTAAAGTAGCTCACTAACGCATGCATAAATACGGTATGCGTTTCACTGAGCGCCGCTTCGCGATTTGCATACGGGTTGTAACATGAGCCACAACCCCCCTTAAACTGGTACACGGTATTGCTCATCATCACCCCAAAACCTAAAAAGCACGCTAAAGCATCCGTTGCTTGAGGTAAGAACTCTTTACCACCTGGAGGTAATACGCCTACATGATGAATTAAAATAGTAGCAAGAGTACCTGCAAAGCTAGCTACTAAATCTTGTGGCTGATTAATTTGGTTGGGGTTAAACGACACATTAATTGTATGGCTTGGTGGCACCATTAAATGGCAGTGCTCACCACGTAGATGCTCACTAAATTCAAAATGTGGAAACACCTGAGGTTGTAATTGTTGCGGTGCAACAAGTGTTATAGGCCACTCATCCATACCAGCATAGTGTTTAACACGCGCAAACACTTTACTGGCCATTTCTTCAATGCTTGAAACAGAATCAGGAAAAAACTCGACCGTTGGCAAAATAATTTGGCTGTGCTTAGTAAAAAAATTCAGGTCAAAGTTTTCTGCAGCCCAAATAAAGGTATCAACTAGCCACTGTTGTTCTTGTTCTGCCAATAAGGGTTTTGATTTAAATAGGGTTAACATAAACTATTCTTGCCCCTTCGCCCATTGCCATGCTTGTGTATTGTATAAAGGCACCGTAGAGAGCGCATGATGATGACTGCCCGTAGACTCTTTCGTTGAGTATGATAAATATAATAATGTATGTGTTTTAGCATCATAAATACGGCGCACTTTTAATGACTTAAACAAAATACTCTTAGATGATTTAAACACGACTTCACCGGATTTACTGCGGTCGATAGACTGTAATTGGTCTGGCGTTATTGGCCCTGTTTGACGACAGGCAATCGACATATCTGATGGGTCTGAAAAATCTAAATTCGCCTCAATATGGCTAATATGACAGGTTACACCGGTCACTAGCGGGTCTTGCTGTGAATTAACCACCACATCTTTAGTGGTAAAAAGCCCAAGACTTACTGAAGCAACATCATCAGAGCACCCTGCAAGCCCTGCTAAGCATACAATTAAACCACTCATTTTGAGATACTTCATAGCAAGTCCTTCGTTCATATTAAAAATTAAGTTACGCCTTATACTAAACGCTTTCACCGCGATAAAACAAATTTTATCCACCAACTCAATACTGTAATGGTTTAAAGGGTATTTCGCAGCAAGATACACAATAAAAAAGGCACGCCCGAGGGAGTGCCTTTGCAAACAAATACAGCTAAAGGTTATTAAAAGCTATATTGTGCACCTAGATAAACATAACGACCGGCACCGCCGCCGTAACGGCTATAAAAGTTACCACGACCACTTGGGTAAAATGCCCCTTTGTCGTCAAATACATTGTTAATACCGCCAAATACACGTAAGTCACTCTTATCAGTCAGTGCCAGAGTGTAAGACGCTGATAAACTGTGCTTTAAAAATGAGCCATAATCTTGATACGCAAGTGGCTCTGGGTTTGCAATACAACCGGCATCGCCCGCAGCACAGCGCTCATCGTTTGCAGCAACATACTCAAGGTAGTCTTTCTCATCTTCTTGGCTTGCTTTAAACGCGCCTACGTAATTTGTACGCCAGCGGATACGTAAATCATCCATTTTCCATACAATCGACATAGCGGCTTTATCTTTTGAGCGCCCATAACCTGCATACTGTGAAGTAACACTGTTACCATCTAACCCTTCATAGGTTTGCGAGTTTTCAATAATGTGATTGTAATCAAGCTTAAATGACAAGTTGCCATAGCTGCCTATGTCATATTTGTAAGTTGCAACGACATCGTAACCGCGTGCAGTTAACTCATCCAAGTTATATTCACGCTGTAGAATTTTTACAATGTTACCTTCGTCGTTACGGGTAATATCGTTACAGTATTCGTTATCACTGCCCCACGCAGCCTCTGAGTCATAACATTCGCGCATGATGTTTTCGTTACTTATTTCATCAATTGCATCAACAATAGCAATATCGTAGTAATCCACCGCTAAGTTAAAGCCATCTAAAAACTCAGGAGATACAGTAATACCAAAGGTATAGGTATCGGCTGTTTCTTCTTTTAAGTTTGGATTACCCGTATTTGGTGAGTAGTTATTGTCTTCACTTTCAAATTCAAAGTTAGGATCATCAACTAGCTTTTGTGCCAAGGTTGGCTCTAAACGACAGTTATCGTGTCCTGGGTTTGTTGATGTTGCTGTTAGACCATCACAAATATCATCAAATGAATCAAAATCGCCGCGAGGGGGTGATAATAATTCAGTGATAGTCGGCGCACGCTGTGCTCGTGCATAATTGGCACGTAGCATGTATCCATCAATTGGTTGCCATAAAAGGCCTAGCTTATAACTGGCGACAGTGCTGATATTATCAATGCTGTAATTTGCTAAACGCAGCGACGTTTCTGCCGACAAACTTTTAGCAAATGGCACATCTTTAAGTAGTGGCACTGCAAGCTCAGCAAATGCCTCATACACTTCTACTTCACCATAAAAAGAAGGCACAACGTTAAACGTAATACCGCCCGCTTTCATATCATCACTGGTATCTAGGCTTTGTGAGTCTTTACGGTACTCTGCACCAAATACTGCAGACACATTACCTGCTGGTAATTCGTATAGGTCTCCGGTGATATAACCCATTACTGTATATTGCTGAATCTCAGTATCAATAATCGGGTTAGTACGGATCCAATCAGCCATCTCAGGGGTAATAGACCCTTCACCAAATAGAGCTTGAAATTCAAAGCCTTCTTTTTTTGACTGGGTAATAATATTCACTACACCGGCTACCGCATCAGCTCCATAAGTGGCCGACGCACCACCACTTATAATTTCAACGCGCTCCACCATGCCACTTGGAATAGTATTTAAACTCACATAGTTACCACCATAGCTATTTGATACCACACGGCGGTCATCAATAAGCGTTAGCGTTCTATTAGCGCCTAAGTCGCGAAGCTGCACCGTTGATAAACCGGTCCCCGAAATACTTGATTGGCTGGTTGTGTTACCAATACTTTCGCTCAGTGCAGGCATGTTATCGATTAATACATCTGAAAGATTGCCTAAACCTGTATCCTGAATTGACGCTCTGTCCATGGTTACCAGCGGGGTTGTTACCGAAAAACTATCACGCTTTAAACGCGAACCCGTTACGGTTATTTTTTCTGGTGCTTCTTGTACCACTTCTTCGCTTGCTTTAGCCGTTGATTGACGAGCAATAGCCTCGTCATTTGCTATTGCATGCCCAGATAAACTGGCTGTTATAGCCAACGCTAAAGCGCATTTTTTTGTTGATATATTACTCGCAAACTTCCCTTATTATTTATTATTACATTAGTACAAATCGTTTTTGATTAACTTTTTAGTTATTAAATTTGTTTTGTACCAATTGGTTTATTTTACTAATAACATGTTGTAAGTAATCGTGAATAAAAGCACAATGAGAGGTGTCTCGTTTATATCCCTATTTTATATCTATTTAATATCTATTTATTTATAATCATACACTTAAGGTTTTCGTGTTAGAATGATGTAAAATCGAATGTTAACCAACTATCGCTTTATTTTGCATTAAACACTGCCTAGTAACGTAATTAATCAAGAGGTTTAAATACACAAACTATGAATACTCAACAGACATTTTCAATTTGAAAATGCCAAATATCGGTGTTTGAAAATAAGCTGTTTTGTGCCGATAAAACCTGTGTATTACAACCTAAATTTATAGAACTACTTGTTTACTTGGTAGAGTGTTATCCAAACGCAGTAACGCGTGAGCAACTAATAGAGAATGTGTGGTGTGGTAATCAATATGTGGGCGAAAAAGCACTGACAAATGCCATATAGCATCTTCGTAAAAGCTTTAAAGAACTCGACCCCGACAATACCTATATAGAAACACTGCGTAAAACGGGTTACCGGTTAGTACAAAAACCAACAACGCCAGAGCCTGTTAATAGCATTAACAATATGCCGCTTCGCTCTGGGTATATTTACGCTAGCGTACTTGCTATCGTTATACTATTAGGTAGCTATTGGGGTTATAGCGCCCTTTTTGAGAACGCAAAGCAGCCACTTGCTCAATCGCAACAAGCAGCGCGTTTGTACGATTAAATTGAAACAATTACCACCAGCCCAGGAAGAGAGTTGTTTCCGGCTATTTCTAATATCAGTCATTTTTTAGCGTATTCGTGGCGCCGCCCTGGTCATAAAGCCAATTTATACTTACGTGATTTACATTTATCCGAACAAGCTGCAATAGCACTTACCGACACCCCATTCATTGAGGGCAGAGCGGTATTTAGTCATGATTTAACGTTTATTTATTATTACCGCCGTATAGCTGCTCAAGGCTGTGAAGTAATTCAGCAAAATATCGCCTCGGGCAATATCACTGTTATAGGGCTGTGCGGAAGTAAAACCAATACCGATATAGACATTAATGCCACAGGCACTAAGCTGGTTTATATAAGTGAAGATGAAAAAAATAATGATTTTACCCAGCTTAACCTTGTCGATTTAACCTCATCGCCATACTCAGTTACTCAAGTCCCTTGTACGTCAGCATGCAAATAGACCGATGAGTCGGTTGTGTTTTCACTAGATGCGACACAGCTGGTGGTATCGCGTAATTTACCAACGGGTTTTGAAGAATTATTTTTAATCGACATAAAAACAGCTCATGCTAAGCAATTAACTTCAGGTTTTGTTGATATGAGAGGCGTTGATTGGCATCCCAATAAGCCACAACTCGTCTTTTCGGGTGTTAAAAAAGGCAAGCGCCAAGGTTATTTTTATAACCTCAAAACACAACAAATGATCAATGCGCACATCGATGGCTTAAGTTACCCAGAATATGCACATGATGGCAGTTTGTATTTTCATCAATGGAATATCGACTCTACATTAATGCGTGTAGAAACCAGTAATGCGGTTGCAAGTTCGCCTTTTCCGGTATTATCAAGCGACTTTAATACGCGCTTTCCTGATTACAGTAAAGCCAGAAAAAAGTTAGTTTTTGTATCTAACGAATCGGGCTCAATGGAATTATGGACTGCAAATCAAGACGGTACCTCACGAAAACAGCTTACTAATCTCAGTGCAAATATTTACAACCCGGTGTGGTCACCTGATGGTAATTACATTGCCTTTGTTGCTTCTCATCTTGGTGAGCATGCGCTATACCTTTATGACTTTAACACCCAATCAAGTCAGTCATTACCCACAGGCTTTAGTTACCATGGAAAACCGAGTTGGGCTGCAGATAGTAAAAGCCTATTAGTAGCGAATGATCAACACGTTTATCGCTTCGACTTAAAGGGTAATAAACTCGCAAAGGCCATAGATTCACCAACACTATACACTTATGAAAACAAGCAAGGCGCTTTAATTTTTGCCAACCAAGCAACTAATCAACTATGGATAAAAGACCCAAATAGCCAAACTGAACAACCACTGGTTAGCGAAATTAATTTATCGAATCATAATTCGTGGTATTTTTTTGAAGGCGACACCTTAGCGCAATCGCGTATTTACTATTTTAATGTAAAACAAGGTGATTACCGTTTGAGTTATTACGACTTCTCAACCAACAGCCATCATGACGTAATACGCCTTCCCGAACGCGCATTTAGTCGCACCTCTGGCTTAACCTTTATTACAAATACCAACTGGCTTGTGTACTCTTCGTATAAGTCACCACAAATTGACATAAAACGTATCAACCAAAAATATT